>DATKAB010000138.1 GCA_035498555.1 Candidatus Sulfotelmatobacter sp. | reverse complement strand
GGCCTGGGGCAGAAGGGAGGGGTGAACGACGTGTCCGAATGCGGCATGGTCGGGATCGCAGTGCACGACCCCGGCCATCAACATTCTCCGCCGCACAACCTGCAGGTCCGACCATGAGACTCTGGACGCTCCACCCGCGATATCTCGACGCCCGGGGACTGGTCGCGCTCTGGCGTGAGGGACTGCTCGCGCGAGCGGTGCTGCGCGGCCAAACGCGCGGCTACCGGCGACACCCTCAGCTCGAGCGGTTTCGGCTCCAGCCCTTGCCCCGCCAGTGGATCGACGCGTATCTGGCGCACGTCCTGCTCGAGGCCGAAGCGCGCGGCTACGCGTTCGATCGCCGCAAGATCCGCCCGGCCCGCTCGCGCACGCGCCTCGTCGCCACCCGCGGGCAACTGGCGTTCGAATGGCGCCACTTGATGCACAAGCTCCGGCGCCGCAGCCCGGCCCTCCACCGCCGGTGGCGGCGCGTGGTCCGGCCTGAGCCGCATCCCCTGTTTCGGCTCCGGCCGGGCCCGGTCGAGAGCTGGGAGCGCCGGTGAGAATCGCGCCGCCGCCTCTCGAGCCCGAGCGCCCGGCCGACGACGATCGCCTCCCCGCGCAACTCCGAGGTCTCGGCCCGGTGGGAATCCTCGGCACGATCCTCGCGCTGGCGCTCGCAGCCGTGCTCGGACCTTTGAAATCGCTGCCGGTGCTGCTATGGGCGGCGCTGTCGGGCACCGGTTGGGAGGAGCTGGGATTCCGACGTGGCCGGCGCGTTGGCTGGACCGTGCTGGCCAGCCTGGGATTCGGAATCGCGCTCAAGCTAGCGCTCAAGTCGGTGGTGCTGCCGTTGCTCGGCGCCGACCCGGTCAATCATGCCTACCATTTCCTGGTGGGCAATCGCGCCGCGCTGCCCGGCGTGCTTTTCATGGTGATCGTGGGCGCGGGATTCGGCGAAGAGCTGCTGTTCCGCTCGTTCCTGTTCCTGCGTCTGGAAGCCGGGCTCGGCCGCGGCGTCGGTGCGCGAGCCGCGATCGTGCTGCTCACCACCGCGGTGTTCGCCGCCGCGCATCTCCCGGATCAGGGTCGCGTGGGCGCCGAACAGGCGGCGGTCGTCGGCCTGGCGTTCGGGACGATCTATGTCCTCACGCGGCAGATCTGGCCGCTCATGATCGCCCACGCCGCCTTCGACGTGACCGCGGTCGCGATCATCTACTGGAATCTCGAGGCGCGGTTCGCGCACCTGTTCTTCAGGTAGCGTCGGCGGAGCCTCGCGCCGCCTCCTCGAGGCGTTCGAGCGAGGGAATCACGAAGCGGCCCTCGCCGGTGAGCAGCAACCCCTCGCGACCCCAACGCGACATCACCCGGATCGCGGTCTCGACCGTGGTGCCCACCAGCTGCGCGATCTCGTGGCGGGTGAGCTCGAGCGGAACCTCGACACCGTCGGCGCTCTCGCGACCCATCCGCTCGGCCAGCGTCAGGAACAGCTGCGCGATGCGAACATCGACGCGCTGGCTCCTCGATTCCTCGAGCTTGCGCGTCAGCGACAGGTTCAGGCGCGTCAGCTCACGGATCACGGCGCGGGCGACCTCGGGATGGCGATCGAGCAATTCGAAGTATTCACGCCGAGGAATGCAGAGCAGGGTGGTGGGTTCGAGCGCCGCTGCGCTCGCCGGATAGGGGAAGCCGTTGTACACCGCAATCGCGCCGACCGGCTCGCCTTCGCCGAAGATCTCGAGGATCACGTCGTCCTGCTCGGCGTGGCGGACGATCTTGACCCGCCCGTGGACGATCAGGGTCAGCTGCTCCGACGCATCGCCGGCCCGCCAGATCCATTCCCCGCGCTCGAAGTCGCGCAGCGTCGCGAGCCGCGCGATGCGCGACTGATCCTCGCGCGCGAGGCCCTGGAGCACCGGCAGTGAGTGCACCGCCGCCTCGACACGCTCCTTCATCAGCGCGTTACGCGAGCCTTCGGCCGGCCCGGGAGTTCGCTGGGACACGGGTATCTCCTGACGGTGAAACCGGGTACCAACCTGCATCGTGAGCATTTTCCCCCACCGGGGGCCGGGCAGGAAATCGGCTCCGGATATGACCCGCGTCATACCCGGGTCCGGCGCCGGCGTCGATCCTTTCCTTGAGACGGGGCCGACCACCCGGCTCGGGGGGAGGGCATCAAGCCGGTGGATGCGTTTCAGAGGCTTCGCGAGGACCACGCTGGCGTCCTCGAGCGGCTCGAGGATCTCGAGCGCGCGTCGAACACCGGCATGGGGCCGGCGGGTTCGATTCGGGAGCCGGCGGTGCGCGAACTGATCGAGCACCTCGAGCGCCAGTTCGCGACCCACATGCGGTCCGAGGAGGACGTGTTGTTCCCCGTGCTGGCTCGAACGCTGCCAATGGCGAGCGTGACGCTTGGTCCGCTAGAGGCGGAGCACGCGGAGCTGCGCCAGATGCTGGGGGACTTGAGCGCGCTGCTCGACTCGCCGGCCGGAATGGTGCGCGATGGTCGGGTGCGAGTGGAGCTGCGCGACTTCGTGGACCTGCTCCGACTGCACATTCAGAAGGAGGAAGCCACCGTGTTCGCGGTGGCTTCCCGTGTGCTCGCCACCGCCGAGCTCGAAACTCTCGCGGCTCGGCTCGGCGTGCCCCCGAACGATTCTCGAGACTCCTTTCGGAGGACATCCGCATGAATAGCAGGACTCAAGTGGGCTTGCTCGTGGTCGCGATGGCGCTGGCCGGTTGCGGCTCGAAGAGTGGATCGGGATCCACCGCATCCGCTCCTTCCGCCTCCAGCGGCACGGTCGTCGCGGCGGTCTCGCAATACGACTCGGGGCCGCGGGCCGGCGAGCAGCCGATCGACGAATCGCGGGTCACGGCCGGAGAGAAGCTGTTCACGAACAAGGGTTGCTCCGCCTGCCACGCCTTCGGGAAGCGGCTCCAGTGCCCTGATCTCAACGGCGTAACCATGCGGCGCACCGCGCAGTGGATGGAGAACCAGATTCTGCACCCCGACGTCATGGTGAAACAGGACCCGATCTCTCATCAGCTGTTCGGACAGTACTCGCTGCAGATGCCCAATCAGGGACTCACTCCCGACGAGGCCCGATCGGTGATCGAGTTCCTGAAGCACAAGAATCACCAGGCGCAGGAAGCCGGGAAGGGAGAATGAACATGAAGCGCTGGTGGCTGGTCGCTGCGGGCGCGCTTACGCTGGGAATCGGCGCGGCGCAGATCCTGGGTTGTGCCGCGGGTCGCGGCGGCTCGTCCGCCAGCAACGCCGCGGAAAAGGTGTACGTGAAGCCCGGTGAGCACGACGCGTACTACGCGTTCCTGTCCGGCGGGCACCACGGAAACGTTTACGTCTATGGGATCCCATCGTGCCGCCACATCACCACCATCCCGGTATTCACCCCCGAGCCGGCCGTCGGATATGGCTATGACGAAGAGACCAAAGCCATGCTCGGCGGCTTCACGTGGGGCGACGCCCATCACCCCGGCCTGTCCGAGACTGACGGCGACTACGACGGGCGCTGGCTGTTCATCAACGACATGCCCAATGCGCGAATCGCGCGCATCGACCTGAAGGAGTTCAAGACCCGCCAGATCTTCGGGCCGATTCCCAACCTTTCCGCCGCGCACGCCTGTCCCTTCCCGACGCCGAACACCGAGTACGTGTTTGCCGCCTCGCGGTTCTCGGTCCCCGTGCCCAATCGGTTCGTGCACGTCGAGGACTACGCCCGGGAGTTCCGCGGCATCGTCGCCGGCATCAAGGTGGATCCGAAAGACGGAAACATGTCCATGGGCTTCGAGATCCTGATGCCACCGTTCGACTGGGATCTCGCCGACGCCGGCAAGGGCCCGAGCAACGGCTGGGAGTTCTTCACCTGCTACAACAGCGAGATGGCCTACGACACGCTCGAGATCAACGCGTCGCAGAACGAGATGGACTACTTCGCCGCCGTGGACTGGCGAGCGGCGCAGAAGGCCGTCGACAGCGGCAAGGCACGCATGATCGGCGGCGCACCGGTCGTGGATCCCGCCGAGGTCAAGGGCATGGTGTACCTGGTGCCGGTTCCGAAGAGTCCGCACGGCATCGACGTGAATCCGACCGGCGAGTACATCTGCGCCTCCGGCAAGCTGCAGGCCGAAGTGACGGTCTTCAGCTACGCCAAGTTCAAAGCGTCGGTGGATGCAGGCAAGTTCGACGGCGAGAAGTTCGGCATCCCGGTGCTCAAGTTCGAGGACGTGATGGAAGCCAGGGTGCCGGTCGGTCTGGGTCCGCTCCATACGCAGTTCGACGACAAGGGCTACGCCTACACCTCGTTGTTCCTCGACTCCCAGATCGCGAAGTGGAAGGTCGGGCCGCCGTGGAACGTGGTGGACAAGATCGACGTGTACTACTCGATCGGCCATCTCATGGCGTCGGGAGGCGACACGCGCCACCCCACCGGTGAGTACGTCGTGGCGCTCGACAAGCTGTCGAAGGATCGCTATCTCAGTGTGGGCCCCACGCATCCCGAGGCCGCCCAACTGATCGATCTGCGCGGGCCGAAGATGCAGCTGCTCTACGATTTCCCGACCTACCTCGAGCCTCATTACGCGCAGATGATCCGCGCCGAAAAGCTCAAGCCGTTCACGGTCTATCCGCTGGCCGAGAACCACAAACCGGGTGCGGTCCTCAAACCCGAGGACGCGCGTATCGAGCGCCACGGCAATCGCGTGGACGTGTACGGCATCGTGGTGCGCTCGCACTTCGTGCCCGACATCGTGCGCGTGAATCAGGGCGACGACGTCTACTTCCACTGGACCAATCTCGAGCAGGACGACGACATCGCGCATGGCTTCGGCATCCTGTGGTCGAGCAAGAACATGCAGATCGAACCGGGTGAGACCAAGACCATGCGATGGACCGCGGAGCACGAGGGGATCAATCCCTTCTACTGCTCGAACTTCTGCAGCGCGCTGCACCAGGAGATGCAGGGCTACATCGAGGTGCGGCCGAAGGGTACCCCGGTCGCCCAGACGCAGCGTGCCGATCCTCGGAACGTGGCCGCCGCGCTGGCCGAGATGACGCGCAATTGAACTCGCCGGTGCCCGGGGGGAGGGCGCCGGAAACGATCCGGGCGCGAGCCAGCCACCGGCTCGCGCCCGGCCAGGAGAGTCTTCCATGACGAGCTGGCTGACGGGGCGCTTTGGTCCGAGCCAACGCCGATTGATCGCGCTGGCGGCGGTGCTTCTGCTTCCGGTGTTCTTCCTGCCGGTGCTGCCGATCTGGATGATGAGACTGCACGCGCCGCAGTACCCGGAGGGGCTCCAGCTCACGATTTATACCAACACCATTCGTGGCGACCTGGGGAAGATCAACGCCTTGAATCACTACGTCGGCATGAAGGCGATCACCCCGCACGACTTCCGCGAGTTCGGTTACATGCCGCTGGCGCTGACGCTGTTCGGGCTGCTCGCGCTGCTGGCCGCGCTGGTCAACCGGCGCTGGGTGGCGCTGCTCGGCTGGCTGTTGTTCACCGGGTTCGCGGGCTACATGTTTCGCGATTACGCCCAGTGGTTGTGGCACTACGGCCACGACCTCGACCCGCGCGCCGCGCTCAAGATGCCCTCGTTCACGCCGCCGCTGATCGGCTACGCGCGCATGGCGAACTTCCGGGTGCTCAGCCTGCCCGCGATCGGCACCT
Source organism: Candidatus Sulfotelmatobacter sp. (assembly GCA_035498555.1). Taxonomy (NCBI): domain Bacteria; kingdom Pseudomonadati; phylum Acidobacteriota; class Terriglobia; order Terriglobales; family Candidatus Korobacteraceae; genus Candidatus Sulfotelmatobacter; species Candidatus Sulfotelmatobacter sp. The sequence continues at coordinate 27,294 of DATKAB010000138.1, read as the reverse complement.
GGCTGCTGGGCCTCGCCTGGGTGATCGGGCCGCTGGTGGTCTGGTGGGACTGGCGCGTCTCGAAGCGGCACGCCGCTCCCGCCGCGCGAGCCGCCGCGGTCACCGCGCTGGTCGGGATCGCCGCTCTCGGCATCGGCGCCGGGCGGGCCGAAGCCGGGTTCGTCGTGCCGGCGACCCCCGGCGCCGCAGCCGCCGCGCTCCAGGCGGCGCACGACGGTGACACGCTGTGGCTCGCGGCCGGGGTGCATCGCGGGCCGCTCGTCATCCGGCGCTCGGTGACGGTCCTGGCGCAGCCCGGCGCGGTCGTGGATGGCGGCGGCCTGGGCACGGTGATCACCGTTGCCGCGCCCGGCGTCCATCTCGAACACTTCGCGGTGAGGGGGAGCGGCTCCAACCTCATGAACGTGGACGCCGGCATCCACGTCGCGGTCACCGATCACGCGGTGTTGCGCGATCTCGAGGTGAGTGACGTGCTCTACGGGCTCAACTGCGAACGCTCGACCGCCCTGTCGGTGGACAATTGCCGTTTCACCGGACGGGTCGCCCCGCTCGACGATCTCGGCAACGGCAACGGGATCCACCTCTGGTATTCGAGCGACGTATGGCTGCACCGCAACCATGTCGAGCGCTTCCTCGACGCGATCTACCTGTCGTTCGCGAATCAGGTCGACGTCGACCAAAACCAGCTCGAGCGGAACGGGCGCTACGGGTTGCACAGCATGTACAGCCAGCGTTCACACCTGCGCGGGAATCTCTTCACTCGGAACGCCGCCGGCTGCGCGCTGATGTTCTCGAATCAGCTCGAGGTGGAGCACAACGATTTCGTGTTCAATCGCGGCCCGCGCACTTACGGGTTGCTCCTGCGTGATTGCTCGGACGGCACGTTTCTCGAGAATCGGCTCGGGTCCAACACCATCGCCGTGTTCATGGATGGCTCCAATCGCAATCGATTTCGCGGCAACCTGATCGAAAACAACGGATGGGGTCTGCTGATCTTCGCTTCGTGCGCCGACAACGTCTTCGCCGGAAACCAGTTCATTCAGAACGACTATCCGGTGGCGCTCGACATGCGGCGCACCAGCAATCGGTTCGACGAAGGCCGGCTCGGCAACTACTGGAGCGACAATCCGGCGTTCGATCTCGACGGCGACGGTGTGAGCGACGTGCCGCACTCGCCGGTGACGGCGTTCGCCTTCCTCTCGAAGCAGTATCCCGATCTCACCATTCTGGCCGAGAGTCCGGCGGTGGCGGCGCTCGGCGTCGCCGAGCGCGTGCTGCCCGCGCTTCGGCCCAGCGAGGCGGTGGACTCGTTCCCGCTGATGAGCGCGCGGCTCCCGTCCGGCGCGCGGCGGGCCGGGAGAGGGCACGGCGCCACGCGACCCGCGTGGGGGGCGGCCGGCGCGTTCGCGCTGCTCGGCGCCGGCGGAATGGCCGGCATGATCCGACCCTCGCGATCCCGGAGCGGGGAATCGGAGTCGTCATGATCGAAGCCGCGGGGCTCGTCAAGCGATTCGGCTGCGTCACCGCCGTGAACGATCTGTCGTTCGAGGTCGCTGCCGGAGAGACGCTGGCGATCGTCGGGCCCAACGGCGCTGGCAAGACCACCACTCTCAAACTCCTGCTCGGGCTCGTGCATCCGGACCGCGGGCGCATCCTGCTGGGCCCCGAGCAGTGGGAGCCGCGCGTGGCGCGGGCGCGGCTGCACCTCGGCTACGTGCCCCAACGCGTCGAGTTCCCGGCCGGCCGCACCGTTCGAGAGGTGCTCGGCTTCTTCTCGGATCTGCGCGGCCTGCCGCGCACCGCGGTCGGCGCGGCGCTCGCGCGAGTCGGGATGTCGGAGCTCGGCGACCGCCGGGCGCGCGACCTGTCCGGCGGCTACGCCCAGCGGCTGTCGCTGGCCCAGGCGCTGCTCGGAGATCCCGCGATCCTGGTGCTCGACGAGCCGACCGCCAGCCTCGATCCCGAAGCGACCTGGGAATTCCGCAGCCTGGTCGAGCAGTTGCGCCGCCAGGGGATCACGATTCTGCTCTGTTCTCACCTGCTGGCGGAGGTCGAGCGCGTGGCCGACCGGGTGCTGATACTGGTGGACGGACGCCGCGCCGCGCTCGAACGGCTCGACGCCCTGCGCGCGCGCCAGGCGAGTGCCACCCGGCTCGCGATCGAGCTGCCGGGGGCGGAGGCCACCGAACGGGCGACCCGCGTTCTGAGCGGCGCCGGGATCCCGATCGTTTGCCGCGGCGACACGCGCCTGGTTCTCGAAGCCGCGAACGGCCGCGGGATGGGGGTGTTCGAGGCGCTGCGGGAATCCGGGGTTCGCGTCGGCTCCTTCGAGGTGGAGCGGCCGACACTCGAAGAGATCTTCCTCGGCGTGGTGCGCGGCGCTCCGCGACACGGCGAGGTCCCACCGGGAGGAACGCCGTGATTCGCCGCTACCTGGTACTGTTCGTGATCGCGCTGCTGGCGCTCGGGCTGGCGAAGGTGCTGTTCCGCGGCGAGCGTCCTCCCATGAGCGAGCCGGCGCGGCCCGCGCAGTCGCGCGTGGTGGAAGTGGAGCTGCGCGACGACAGCGTCTTCAGCCGCCCGGCGGTGGTCGCGGTCGGCGACGACCTCCGGCTGGCGATCGTCAATCGCACCCGACGTCAGGCGCGCGTCAGCCTGTCGGGCTACGAGGATCGCCTGAGCGTGATCGCGCTGGCGCCCGACTCCACCTGGCGCGGTTCCCTGGTCGCCGATCGGCCCGGCGTACCGCTCGCCTGGCTGGTGGACGGCGTGCCGCGCGGGCGATTCGATGTCGCCGGGTCGCATCTCGTCGCGGGCCACCAATGAACCGGCTCCGCGCGTTTCCAGGGAGCTGGCGCCGGGTGCGGGTCGTCGCCGAGGAGGAATATCGCGGCGCGCTCGAGAGTCGCTGGCTGTTCGGCTTCGCGGCGCTGCTCACCACACTGATCGCCGGACTTTCCTACTTCGGCATGGTGCAGAGCGGCGAGCTCGGCTTTCAGGGATTCGCTCGCGTCACTCTTAGCCTGATGAATCTGGTCCTGTTCGTGGTGCCGCTGATGGGTCTTCTGCTCGGAGTCGCCAGTCTCACCGCGGGGAGCGCCACCCTGCCGCTGCTGCTCGCCCAGCCGGTCGCGCGCACCGAGGTGTACGCCGGGAAGTACCTCGGGCTGCTCGCGGCGCTGTCGGTCGCTCTGGCGGTCGGCTTCGGCGCCGGGGGCGTGGTGATCGCGATCGAAGCCGGCGCCGATCAGCTGCGCGGATTCCTGGTGCTGACGGCGGTGGCCTTCGCGCTCGGCGCGATCTCGGTGGCGGCCTCGATGCTGCTCGCGGTGCTGTGGCCGGACCGCCTGCGCGCGACCTCGGCGGCGATCGGTCTGTGGCTGCTGACGGTGGTGGCCTACGATCTGGTGCTGCTCGGCGCCACGGCCACCTTCAACGGCGTTCGGCTGCAGGCCATGCTGTTTCCGGCGCTGCTCGTCAATCCCGTGGACCTGGCGCGCGTGCTCACCACGCTGGCGACCGGCTCGGGCGCGCTGTTCGGGCCGACGTCAGCGGTGCTGGTCCGGTGGTTCGGCACCGCCGGTGGAATCGCGCTCGGCGTCGCCGTGCTGGGCGCGGAGCTGGCCGCACCACTCGCCGTCGGCGCGTGGAGGTTCCGCCGCCGCGACTGGTGAGGTCAGGCCGGCGGCGAGCCCTCGGCCGGCAACGCGCGCAGCACCATGACCGTCATGTCGTCGCCGGGCTCGTTGCCGCTCAGGAAACGGCGCACCTCCTCGAGGATCGCGGCGGTCACGGCGCGCGCCTCGAGTTCGAGCGGCAGGCGCTCGACCGCCTCGTAGAGGCGGTGTTCGCCGAACATTTCGCCGTCCTCCCGCGCCGCCTCGGTGATGCCGTCGCTGTACAACACCACCCGGTCGCCCGCGGCGAGCCGCACGGTCTCCTCCTCGAACGCGCAGTGTTCGAGGATCCCGACCACCGTGCCCCCGCGCTCGAGCATGCGGCGGCCACCGTCGCGTTGGAAGACCACGGGAATGTTGTGCCCGGCGTTCGAATAGCAGAGATGCAGCGTCTCCTCCTCGACGCGGGCCAGGAAGAAGGTGGCGAACTGCTCGACCTCGGTGCTGCGATAGACCAGCGAGTTGATGCGCGCCAGCATGTCGCTCACCTCGCGATTCTCCTGGGCCTGCATCCGCAGCGACGCCTGAAGCATGGAGGTGAGCAGCGCCGCGGGCACGCCCTTGCCGGCCACGTCGGCCACCGCCAGCAGGTGGCTGCCGCCGAATCCCGACACCACGTCGTAGAAGTCCCCGCTCACCGATCGCGACGGGACGTTGAGCGCATGCACTTCGAGCCCCTTCATGGGCGGGAACTCCGAGATCAGGAAGGAGCTCTGGATGCGTCGCGCCACCGTCAGCTCGTGGTCGGAGCGAGCCCGCTCGAGCGCGTCGCGATAGAAGCGGAGCGCGGTGAGTATGCCGGAGATCAGCAGCAGGAAGAGCAGCGTGAACATGCCGAGCGTGGCCACGCTCCGCGCGCTGCCGAGCATCTGCGGCACGATCGTGAAGTGCAGAACCAGCGCGGCGACGATCGTGCCCAGCACCGTGGCGCCGGAAAACAGCAGGATGTGTCGCACCACGCGGCGCGGGCCGGGCTGGCCGCTGGACGGCAGCACGAGCGGCAGGACGAACCACTTCGTCACCCACAGGAACAGACAGACCGAGAGCGAGAAGACCAGCGAGATCTCGTAGGCGTCGACGAAGTCGTGGCGCTGCTTGCCGTAGATGAGCCCGAAGAACACGCCGAACGGGATCGTCCACAGCGGCACCACCCAGAACATCCGAAGGAAGTCCCGGGTCGCCGAATCCGGGCGCTTCGGCGAGCGAGGAGGCGCGGCCTGTCGAGGCGGGCTCAGTAGATCCCCGGAATCAACGCCGGTACTCGGCGCGCGTAGTCGTCGTACTGCGTTCCGAACGTGCCGCGGAGCAGCCTCTCTTCGGAGCGGATGCGAATCGCAGTCCCGGCCATGTAGAACACGAGCGCGATGCCCAGCCCGAGGGGATGGCCGAACGCGAAATTGGTGGCGATGAGCTTGCCCAGCATCGCCGTGTAGATGGGATGCCGCACCCAGCGATAAGGGCCCGCGACGATCAGCTGATGCCCTTCGATGAGGCGCGCCGCATAGCTCCATTGCCGTCCGAGGGTGCGCACCGCCCAGAGACCGAACCATGCCGAAGCGATCGAGAGCACCGGGGCCGCGAGATCGAGCGCCACTTCGACGAGCTCGAGATGCGCTCCGGCGCGAGGAATCGGGCGCTGGATCATCCAGACCGCGGCGAACGCCAGGCCCTGCAGCGCGATCCCGAGGAGCGACACCGAGTCACGCTTGACGCCCCCCGGCTCGGCCGGCGAGCGGCGAAACAGGAAGAACCCAAAGAAGAGCAGCCACCCCAGCGCGACCAGCGCCCGGGAAGCGACCGGCATCCAGGCAAGTTCCTCGAACCGAGCGAGCACAAGAGCATTCTACTCGCCCCGGAACAGCCGGCGCTCGACGGCGTGAAGACCGGCGTCGGCGAGGGTCTTGAGCCCGATGAACACCGGCACAGCGACGCCGATCATCGTGCTTCCCAGGATGATCGCCAGATGCATGGGCAGAATGCGAAGGTAGGGATAGAACACCAGCGTTCCGAGATTCGGCTTCTTCTGGCGGAAGTCGCGCCCATGATTGATCAGGAGTGAATAGCCGTGCGCGATCGCAAAGGTCGCGATGTTGCCGAGCACCCACGGCACCTCCGCCTCGGCGAGCCGGCCGCCGACAGCGCCGGCGGCGAGGAACAGCGCGTACACGAGGTGAAAGAACCCGTAGTGGAACGAGAAAAACAGCGCGCTCTGCTCGAGCGAATCCCGCGTGGCCGGAACCGGCCGGCCGCCCAGCTGGAAGCCCTCGGTCGAGAACTCCCGCAGCCGCAGCATGCGAATCACGTTCGAGACACCGATCGCCACGCTCTGGCCCCAGTAGATCCAGAGCAGCGGTGCAATCGACCAGTGCCGCGTTACCGCCGAGAGGAAGGCGAGCGCGTTGCCGATCAGGATTCCATACAGAGAGGAATCCTCGAACACGCGATACGGGGGAGACTGTTCGGTCTCGATCACGAGCGGCCTCGCCGGTGACGGGGCGCGGGCCTAGGAGCGAGGCACCTCGTGATCGGTCAGCACCGGGAGAAACGGAACCCAGGGGCCGGACTCGTCCCGATACTGCTTCGCCATGACTCGCGCCGCCTGCGCGATGTGCCCCAGGTCGTGCACCACCCACGACGCGAGGAGCTGGCGAAGCGTGACGGGACCGAGGGTGGGGTGCAGCCCGGGGAGATCGAGCTGGTTATCGGTCAGCCGCCAGGACTCCAACAGGTCGAGATTGGCGGCGCGCAGCACCGCGAACTCGTCGAGCAAGGAATCGAGCGCGCGATCACGGTTGCGCGCCAGGTGGCGGAACCGGTCGTAGGGTTCGAAGCGCACGCTTTCGCCGCGCGCGAGGATGATGCGGGCGCGCGGAATCCAATCGGTCTCCTCGCCGTCGATGAGATGGCCGACCACGTCGAAGGCACTGAACGTGTCCGGGCCTTCGTTGCCCCCAATCCACGGCACGCTCAGACCCGACAGCAAGGCCCGCAGGGTGGTGGGAGTGCGGCGCAGCACTTCGGCCGCCTGATCGACTCGAAACCTCATGCAGCCGATTCTAACGGCTCAGGGCCTGGTCGATCAGCCGCACGCAGCACTCGCATGCGACCTGCCGCGTGCCGACTGCTGCCATGCCGGCAGTCGAGTGCCGGATTGACAGGAGTCCGGGGCGAGGAACCGGGACGAGACCCAAGAACCCGAGACCGCGTGCTGTTCGGCGCTCTCTCCGGAACCCGAAGTGGTCACACAGCATGAGCCGCTACGGGCGACGAGCGGGTGCGCGCTTACGTCGCCAGCATCGGCCTGGCCCGCGTGATGCAATTGATGCGAGACGCCGGAAGGGTCCGAACCGCGACCGCCGGGCGGGTTCTCCCGCCGACGCCAGCGCAAATCGACGGACGAACGAGCCGCCGTCGGATGGTCCGGGCACAGAGCCTGGAAAGGCTCGCCGCCTGGCGCTGGATGTCAGCTCGAGTCGGTGGTCATGCGAGGGCAATGAAGCCCGTCGCCTTCCGGCACGAACGGACCCCGTGGGCGGCGGTCGCTGCCTGCGGGGTTCCGTCATTCACGACCCGATGTGGGGGGCGGCCGCTCGGGACCGAAGGGGAGTCCGCCATGAAACCATCGCCGATCCCGGATCGATTGGGCAGCGCCCTCGACTGCCGTCGCCGTGGCTGGTCGGTGATTCCGATCCGGCCCGGCTCCAAGGTGCCGATGATTGCCTGGGAGGAGTTCCAGCACCGGCTGGCCGACCCGGCCGAGATTCGGCGCTGGCTCGAGAGCTGGCCGGACGCGAATCTCGGCGTCGTGACCGGTCGCGTCTCGGGAATCGTGGTGCTGGACGCGGATCCTCGCCACCGCGGCGACGAGACTCTCGCGTCGCTGGAATCCAAGCATGGGCCGATCCCCGCCACTCTCGAGTCGATCACCGGAGGCGGTGGCCGACATCTGTTCTTCGTGGCTCCCGAGGCGCCCATGCACAGTCGCATCGGGTTCGCCCCGGGCCTCGACCTCGAGGGCGATGGCGGGATCGTGATCGTCCCCCCTTCGCTGCACCCTTCGGGAGGTCGTTATCAGTGGCGCCCGGGACACGAGCCCGGTTCGGTCGCTCCCGCTCCGATGCCTCAGTGGCTGCTCGATCGCCTGCATGCCGACACGCGTCCCCGCGGCCGTTCGCTCGGGCAATGGCGCGATCTGGTTCGCTCCGGCGTGGAGCAGGGCGCGCGCAATCAGACCATCGCCTCGCTGACCGGGCACCTGCTGTGGCATGGCGTGGACCCGGCGGTCGCGCTCGAGCTGCTGATCGCGTGGAACCGCACTTGCTGCCGGCCGCCGCTCTCCGACCACGAAGTCGAGCGCACCGTGGTCAGCGTGATGCGAACCCGCGCGGCGCGCGCCGGGGAGACGCCGCGTTCAGCGGCCGAGCGCGCGGCGCGAGAACCAGAACCCCGGCAGCATGGGCGCCCAGAAGGTGAGGAGCCGGAAAATGAGGGTCGCCGCGAGCGCGATCGGAACGCCGACCCCCATCAGCTTCAGGGTGAGCACCGAGCTGGCCTCGTAGGTGCCGAGGCCGCCGGGAAGGAATCCGACCACGCGGAAGAGGCTGCTGATCATCAGGCTCGTGAATACCACGACCGGTGGAGAGACGGCGCCCAGCGAACGGATCACCAGCCACAGAGTGCCGGTGTCGAGGAGAAAGATCAGCATCTGCCACAGCACGCTCTCGGCGAGCCACCGCGGCCCACGCGTCAGAGCCACGTCGGCGTCGGCGATGAAGCTCAGCAGGCCGCGTACCAGTGGGAGGCGCGGCAACGCGGAGCCGGGAGCGGGCCGGCGGCCGGCCAGCGAGAGGAGCGCGAAAGCCAGCGAGAGGCTGAACACGGAGAGCAGGCCGATCGCGAGCACCAGCACGAGGCCGGCGCCTCGGAGCATCGCGAAGATCGCGAGCGCGGCCAGCAGCATCAGGCCATAGGCCGCCTGGTAAGAAACGAAGTTGAGCACGGCGCCGGCGGCGACCGCCGGGCGCGGCACGCCGCACCGGACCAGGGCCGCGGCGACGACCGCCGTACTGCCGAGCCCAGCGGTGGGCAGCGTCTGGTCGAGGAAGAGCTTCGAAAGGCTGAGCTCGAGCAACCTCGATCGAGGAACCGGAAACCCCGCGGCGCGCGGCGCCGTGCCGAAGATCTCGGCCTGGGAGAAATAGGTTCCGCCCTGAAGCAGCAGGGCGGGAAGGAGGAATCGGGGATCGGCGCCGGTGAGCAAGCGAGAGAAGACCCGAGCCTCGGACACACTGAAGGCGACGAGGATCACCGCGACGAGGACTGCGCCGCCGACCAGCCAGCCGAGCCGCGCGACCACCCGAGCTTGCGACGACTTGGAGGCGTTCACTTGGGGAAGCTCTCTCGACCGGGGCGTGACCTGCAGGACGAACGCCAACGTACCCGAACCCGAACGCGGGAGGGAGTCTCATGATGACGGCGCGCGTGGAGTCGAGAGAAGTGGTGATCCCGGCAGGCGAGGCGGCGCTTCCCGGTACCTTGTCGCTGCCGGGCTCAATGCGGGGCGTGGTGCTGTTCGCTCACGGCAGCGGGAGCAGCCGCTACAGCCCGCGCAATCGATTCGTGGCCGGGGCTCTCAGCGAGGCCGGTTTCGCGACGCTGTTGTTCGACCTGCTGATCGAGAGCGAGGCCGAGGATCGCCGAAACGTGTTCGACATCGAGCTGCTCGCGAGCCGGCTGCTGGCCGCGATTCGCTGGACGCGCCGCAACCCCGCGACTTGCGCGGCTCCACTCGGCATCTTCGGCGCCAGCACCGGCGCTGCCGCGGCGCTGGTGGCGGCGGCGCGCGATCACCGCGTGCGCGCCGTGGTCTCGCGAGGAGGCCGTCCGGATCTCGCGGGCGGTTGGCTCGTCCGGGTGGATTCGCCGACTCTGCTGATCGTGGGAGGGCGGGACGAGGAGGTGCTGCGGCTCAATCGCCAAGCCATGGCGAAGCTGGAATGTGAGACCCGGCTGAGCATCGTTCCGGGCGCGACCCATCTGTTCGAGGAACCCGGCGCGCTCGAAGAGGCGGCGGCGATGGCGCGAGACTGGTTCCTCGCGCACCTGCGGCAGGAGGCGACCGATGCTGCTCACTCAATTTGAGAATCGCGAGGACGCCGGTCACCGGCTGGCGGACCGGTTGCGTGGTCTCCCCGTCACGAACCCGCTGGTGCTGGCGATTCCGCGGGGCGGAATCGAGATCGCGCTGCCGATAGCCCGCCGGCTTCCGGCCGAGCTCGACATTGTGCTGGCGCGAAAACTTCGCGCTCCGAATCAGCCCGAGCTCGCGCTCGGGGCGATCTCGGAGACCGGCGAGGTCTATCTGGATCCGCGCGCCGAGGGCCTCATCGAGGCCAGCGAGCGCTACGTCGACGAGGAGCGGCGGCGGCAGATGTCCGAGATCGAGCGCCGGCGCCGCCTGTTCCGTCAGGTCCGCCCGCAGGCCAGGGTGGCGGACCGCACGGTGATCGTCACCGATGACGGGATCGCCACCGGATCCACCATGATCGCCGCCCTCCGCGCGGTGCGCGCGGGAGGGGCCGGCGAGGTCGTGATGGCGGTGCCGGTGGCGGCGCGCGAGCGGCTCGAGGAGATTCGCCCGCTCTGCGAGCGCGTCGTCTGCCTGATCGAGGCCGATTTCCTGTGGGCGATCGGCCAGTTCTACCGCGAGTTCGAGCAGGTTTCGGACGAACGGGTGTTGGAAGTGCTGCGCGAGTTCGCGAGCCCTCGTCCCGCTTCGGGCCCGCCCGCGCGCGGCCCCCTCTCGGGAGTGAAATCGTGAGCTCGGCGCTGCTGTTCACGAGCGAGCCCTATCGGGAGCTGGGCGCGGCCGTATGCCGGCTACGCGGCTTCGAACCCGGCGAGGTCGCGCGGGAGATCTTTCCCGACGGCGAACTCTTCCAGCGGATCCTGACGCCGCTTGCGGGGCGCGATGTCGTCTTGATCGCCGGCACCGTGAGCGACGAACAGACCTGCCGGCTGTTCGATCTGGCGACCGGCCTGGTCGAGTCCGGCGCCTCGCGACTGACGCTGGTCATCCCTTACTTCGGCTACTCCACCATGGATCGCGCCGGACGGCCGGGCGAAGTCGTCACGGCGAAGACGCGGGCGTCACTGCTGTCGGCGATTCCTCCGGCGCGAGGCGGGACCCGGATCGCGATTCTCGATCCACACTCGGAAGGCCTCCCGTACTACTTCCGTCCGGGACTCGGAGCGGCCGCGATCGGTGTCGAGCCGCTGGTCGCCGAGGTGGCGCGCCGCCTCGGCGGAAGCGACTTCGTACTGGCGAGCGCCGACGCCGGGCGGGCGAAGTGGGTGCAGCGGCTGGCGGACGAGCTGAACGTCAGGGCGGCGTTCGCGCACAAGCGGCGCCTCGGCCCCGAGCGCACGGAAGTGGTCGCCCTGCTCGCCGACGTCCGTGGCCGTCAGGTGGTGATCTGCGATGACATGATTCGGAGCGGCTCCACGCTGCTCGGCGCGGCGCGCGCCTATCGCGAAGCGGGCGCGGCGGGAGTCAGCGCGTTCGCCACCCATGGAGTGTTCCCGGGAGACGCGCTCGATCGCCTCGGCGCCAGCGGCCTCCTCGATCGGCTGGTCACCACCGACAGCCACCCTCGCGCCGTGGCCCTGGCCGGCGGATTCCTCGAAATCGAGTCGGTGGCGCCGCTGCTCGCCAGCGCGCTTCGCCCCGATCACCTTCGATTCGAGCGCAGAATGCTGAGGATCAGCCAGACGCCAAACGCGAGCGAGAACAGGAAGCCGAGCGTGAAGAGCCAGTTGAGATAGTGCTCGAGCCCGGGCACGCGCCGCACGCCGAGTGCCACGCCGAGCGCCACCACCGAGGCGGCGAGCACCACGGCCAGCGCCAGGCGATTGGTCATGTGCTGGAACTGATTCGTGAGCCGCTCGAGTCCCTCGGTGCGGATGTTGAGCTCGAGCTCACCGCGTTCGAGGCGGCTCAGCAGTCGCTCGGTGCGGCGCGGAAGCTCGGCACCGAGCTGCGCGGCATCGGATGCCGCCCGCTCCAGGCGGCGCACCGTGGTTTTCAGCGAATGAGCCTCGAGCCACTGGCGCTTGAAGAACGGCGTCGCGTACTCGAGCGAGCGAAACTCCGGGTCGAGCCTGAGGCCGACCCCCTCGCTCATCGTCAGCACGCGCAGGAGCAGCGCCAGCTCGCCGGGGAGCTGGAGCTTGTGCCTGAACGCGATCGCAGTGAGCTGATTCGTGACCTCGGTGGCGCTGATCTCTCGGATTGAAAGGCCGCCGTATCGGGTGATCACGTGATCGATGTCGCGGAGGAACCCGTGACGCTGCGCATTGCGACCGGCGACGCCGAGCGCGTAGAGCTCCTCGACCAGGCTGTCGGCGTCCTGCTGGATCGCGGCGGCGCCCGCGCGCATGAGATGCTGGCGGAGCGCCGGATTGAGCCGGCCTACCATGCCGAAATCCACGATTCCCAGCGCGCCGTCGGGCTGAACGAAGAAATTGCCCGGATGGGGATCGGCGTGGAACAGGCCGAGCTCGAGCGCGGTGCGCAGGAACAGGCTGACCGCGTTTTCGGCGATCAGGCGCCGCGAGATGCCGCGCTCTTCGAGCGTCTTGAGATCAAGGATCTTCACGCCCTCGATGCGCTCCAGGGTGAGCACGCGCTCCGTGGTCCAGTCCCAGTAGACGAAGGGCACCCGAAACCGAGCGTCGCCGGCCAGGAAGCGGCGCAGCCGGTCGGCGTTCTGCGCTTCGGCCCGGTAGTCGAGTTCGTTGCGGATCGTGAAAGCGAACTCCTCGACGATCGGCATGAGTTCGTAGTCGCGCCCGAGAGCGGTCTGCGTTTCCACCCAGCGCGCGATGCCGGTCAGGATCTCGAGATCGCGCTCCACTTCGTCCCGCACCCCGGGCCGCCGGACCTTCACCACCACCTGCGCGCCGTTCGGCAGCTCGGCCGCGTGCACCTGGCCGATCGAGGCCGAAGCGATCGGCGCCGGATCGAACTTCGCGAATAGCCGCTCGGGAACCTCGCCGAGGTCGGTTGCGATCGTCTCGCGAATCGCTTCAATCGGAACGCGAGGCGCCGCGTCCTGCAGCATCGAGAGCTGCTCGATGAAATCCGGCGGCAGCAAGTCGGCGCGCGTGCTGAGCGTCTGGCCGAGCTTGATGAACGTGGCGCCCAGCTCGCCGAGCGCGAGCCGCACGCGTTCCGCCTGGCTGAGTGGCGCGCGCGGCGGCCCGGTCCTGAGCACCGGCGCGAAGCGACCAAGGCCGAGCTGGTCGGCCAGCGTCCCGAGGCCGTGCAGCGTCAGCACGCGTGCGATCTGACGCGACCGGTGCACGACCGGACCGCGCACGAACCAACCCGGAACCGTCAGGGTTGTCATCTGGGACCTCGTCTCGAAGCAGCCGCCGATTGACCTCGGATCACGAATTGCATGACATATGCCGCGAGACTGGGAGGCGCGGTGCGTGAGCGAAGTGCCGCCAAAGGCCAGTTCCATGGCACCGCGAGCGATCGCGCCGGCGGTCGATCCCAGCGCGTCGCCACGCGGGCGACGGGGGGCCGGCCAGACCGTCAGGCGGGCTGACGGCTTGGCAGTCCGGGGGCCGCAAAGCAGGCGAGTAGCGGGTATGTCGATCCTTCACGCGCGACAATTCTCGAGCTGGGCACGCGGTCACCTCTTGTGCCGCGTGGAGTCGACGCCCGGGCGCTTCGCGCTCTCGTTCGACGATGGGCCGAGCCCGCGCTGGACTCCGCGCGTGCTCGAGGTGCTCGCACGGCACGGCGCCCGCGCGACGTTCTTCCTGCTCGAGCCCAACATCCGCAGGAGCGGAGAAGTGGTGCGCCGGATGCTGAGCGAGGGCCACGAGCCGGCGCTGCACGGGAGCCGTCACTGGCCGGTGTCGGTGCTGCCGCCGTGGGAAATCCGCGCCGAGGTCGAGCGCTGCGCCGAAGCGCTATCGTTGGTGACCGGGCATCGTGCCCGCTTTTATCGGCCGCCGTTCGGGCTGATGTTCCCGGGGCAGGCGAAGCAGATCCGCTCGCTCGGCTACGAGCCGGTGCTGGGCGACGTCTATCCCGAAGATCCGCAGCGACCGGGAACCGCGCGCATCGTGCGACGCGTGATGCGAAGACTGAGGGCTGGCTCGATTGTGATCCTTCACGATGGTTCGCCGCTCGGCGATCCCGATCGCTCGCAGACCGTGGAAGCGCTCGAGGCGATCCTCGCGCAGGCCGAATCCGAAGGTTTGCGCGCGGTGACGATTTCCGAGCTGGTGGGGCAGTCATGACGCGCGGCGCGGATCTCGGCCCCGGCGCGCGAATCGAGCCCGCGCCGCAACTCGAGCCGGTCCCTGAGTCGCAGCGACGCCGATTGCGCATTCGGCGACGAGTGTGGTTCGGGGCGGCGAGCCTCGCGCTCGCTGCGATCCTCTACGGGCTCGCCAGCGATGGCGACCAGCTGCCTTTCGTGCGCGCGGCGCTCGCCAATCTCGCGGTGGTGGGATGGTCGTCGTTCGTGCTGCCGCTTCGAGGGCTGCCACCCTTCGACGAGTACTATCGCCTGCGGGGCTGGGAGCGTAGCGGCCGCCTCTATCACCTGCTCGGAGTCTCGTGGTTCCGAGCGGTGGTGCGCCGCGGTCCGCTGTCGATCTTCAATCGCGCGTTGCCTGCCGCGTGGCACAGTGGCGACCTGGCGCGGATCGAGCGCGAGACGCGCGCCGCCGAGGCGGGTCACGCGATCGCGTTCGGCATCGTGATCCTGCTCGCGGTGCTGGCGTTCGTGCGCGGCTATCGCGCCAATGCCATCTGGCTGCTGGCGCTCGACCTGCCCATGAACTTCTATCCGGTGCTGCTCCAGCGCGATCACCGCGTCCGGCTCGAGCACGGTCTCCCTCCGCACGGCCAGGGGTTCTGACGCCGCCCCATCCCGGCCGCCCGCCCGCTCATCACTCGCGAGTTCCTCAACCCGCTCGATTCCCCGAGCCTCCGCAACGCGCGAACGCCCCACACTCTCCCGGAGGAAACATGCGTCAGCATTCCATGTGGATCGCGATCCTGTCGTTGTGGCTCGGCCTCCTCAGCTCCGCGTCTGCGCCGGCGGCCGCGAATTCGAAAGCGAAGCCTGCCACTGGAGGCGCCGCTCCCGCGCCCTCAGCGCTCGCCGGGCTCCAGCTCTATCAGGTGGACAGCGGCCACAGCGCCATCCAGTTCTCGGTCGCGTGGTTCGCGTTGAGCCACGTCCACGGGACGTTTTCCGATTTCCGGTCGACGGTGGCCTACGACAGCGCCGACGTGACGCGCTCGTCGATCTCGGTGGCGATCAACACCGCGAGTCTCTTCACCGCCAACGATCTTCGCGACAAGGATCTCAAGGGCGCGGACTGGTTCGACGTCCAGAAATTTCCGCGCGCGATCTTTCGCAGCACTTCGGTGGAGAAGAGCGGCGACAGCTTGAAGATCCACGGCGAGCTGACCATCCGCGACCTCAAGCGTCCGGTGACCATCGATGCTCGCGATCTCGGCATCTTCGATTCGCCGTTCGGGCGGCGCCGGGCGTTCGCCGGTCGGCTCGCCCTCAATCGGAACGACTACGGGCTGGTGGGTCCCCAACGCTTCAACGTCGTTCAGCAGGCGGGGAAGAAGCTGCTGGGAGACGAAGTCGAGATCGACCTCGAGCTGCAGGCCACCGCGCAGGTCGGTGACCAGACCGACGGCTCGGTGGTGGACTCTCTGGCGAAGCGTGTCGCTGCCGTGGGGGTCGGAACGATGGTGAGCGAATACCGTGGCGCGCGCGGGCGCGCGGCGCATCCCGACTCGATGATCGTCACCGAAGACGCGCTGAACGCGCTCGGCTACCGGTTACTGCGCCACAACCAGAACCAGCAGGCTCTGGAGGTGTTCTCGCTCGAGGCCGAGACCTGGAATTCCGCATTCGCCGAGGTCGGGCTCGGGCAATCCTATGCCGCGCTCGGGCAGCGCGAGGCGTCGGCGGATCATTGTCGGCGGGCGCTCCAGCAGGTGCCGAATGCGACCCGCGCCATGGAGATCCTGAGAAGGGTCGAGATGAACTGAGCGACGCGCCGACGCCCATGTATCCGGGACTCGATCCCGAGCCTCATCGCCGGCGTCTGATCCCGCCGCAGCTCCGAGAACCACTGGCTCCATGGCAGCATACGCGAAGCCGCTCGATCGCGCTCTGACGACGCTTGGACTGGGTCGCCCGGTCTCTACTTCCTGTTCCTCGACGCCGGAAGCGCGCGGATCAGACAGAAGGTGGCGGTGTTGCGCCGGGGCGCTCGTTCGAAGCCCCGGGCGGGCCGATAACTCGCCCATGAGGAGCGCCCGCCAGCCGACCGGCGACGAGCCGGACCGCGCGCAGTTGCCCGGCCCGGTTTCCCGTGCTACACGGGGCGGAATGGCCGACCCCGTCCGGCTCCCGATCGCCGAGCACGCCGCCGAACTTCGCCCGAGCCCGCGCAGTCCGTGGGCCTGGATCCCGACGCTCTATCTCGCCGAGGGACTGCCCTACGTCGTGGTGATGACCGTGTCGGTCATCCTCTACAAGGGCTTCGGGATCTCGAACACCGACATCGCGCTCTACACCAGCTGGCTCTATCTGCCCTGGGTGGTGAAACCCTTGTGGTCGCCGGTGGTGGACCTGCTCGGCACGCGCCGCACGTGGATCTGGGCCGCGCAGCTCGTGATCGGCGCCGGGCTCGCCGGCGTGGCGCTGGCGCTGCCGGGCCCGCACTTCTTCCGCTGGACGCTGGTGTTCTTCTGGCTCATGGCCTTCGACTCCGCCACCCACGACATCGCCGCCGACGGCTTCTACCTGCTCGGCACCACCGAGCAGCAGCAGGCGTACTTCGTCGGTGTCCGGAACCTCTTCTACCGCCTCGCCACCATCGCCGGGCAGGGCGCACTGGTGGTGCTCGCCGGCCGGCTCCAGGCGCGCACCGGTGATCCGCGACTCGCCTGGAGCATCGCGTTCGGTTCGCTCGCGGCGCTTTTCGTACTATTCGGCGTCTGGCATCGCTTCGTGCTGCCGCGCCCCGCGAGCGATCGCCCGGGTGACGCGCGCCGCATCCCGGAATTCACGCGCGCCTTCCTCGGCACGTTCGGCTCGTTCTTCCGCAAGCCCGGCATGATCGTAATCGTGCCGTTCCTGCTGCTCTACCGCCTGGGTGAGGCGCAGCTGGTGAAGATGGTCGCGCCCTTCCTGCTCGACGCGCGCGATCGGGGCGGGCTCGCGCTCTCCACCGCGCAGGTCGGCGTGGTCTACGGCACGGTCGGGATCGCGGCGCTCAGCGTGGGCGGGATCGTCGGCGGCTGGGTGATCGCGCGCCACGGGCTCAAGGCGTGGCTCTGGCCGATGCTGTTCGCCATCCATCTGCCCGACGCCGTCTTCCTCTACCTGGCTCACGCGCAACCGGCGAGCCTCGCGGCGATCCAGGCCTGCATCGCGGTCGAGCAGTTCGGCTACGGGTTCGGCTTCACCGCCTACCTGATGTACATGATGTACGTGGCGCGTGGCCAGCATCAGACCGCGCACTACGCGATCTGCACCGGCTTCATGGCGCTCGGGATGATGATCCCCGGCATGTGGAGCGGCTGGCTGCAGGACCACATCGGCTATCCACGCTTTTTCCTGTGCGTGATCCTCGCCACGGTTCCCAGCTTTCTCGTGACGCTCCGCCTGCCACTCGAGCCGGGGTTCGGCAGGAAATCCCCGGCGTGATGCCGAAGTGCCGCCAGCCGGCCGGCACATGGGAACTCGGGCCGCGTCACCCCGCAAGCGGCACCCGTCATCCGCGATGCGCGAATCTCCGCGCCTCGTAGGCCCGGTACTGCAGCGCCTCGCCCAGCCGCAGCGCGCTCACCCGCTCCTCGCCCTCGAGATCGGCGATCGTGCGCGCCACGCGCCAGGCGCGATGCACCCCGCGCGCCGACATGCCGCCGCGATCCACCGCGTCGACCGTCAGCCGTTCGCCGGCGGAATCGAGCGCGCAGACCTCGCGCAGCCGCGCGCTCGGCAGCGTCGCGTTGAGACTCCCGCGCGCGAGCTGCCGCTCGCGCGCGGCCTCGACCCGTCGCCTCACTTCGGCCGACGGCTCGCCGGTCGCCGCGCGCAGCAGCTCGCGCGAGGTGAGCGCCGGCACCTCGATCTGGAGATCGAGCCGGTCGAGCACCGGGCCGGAGAGGCGCGCAGCGTAACGCGCGAGGTCGGCCGGCGAGCATTGACAGCCACGCTTCGGGTGCCCGAGCCAGCCGCAGGCGCAGGGATTCATCGCCGCTACCAGCTGCGCGCGCGCCGGAAACCGCGCGGTGCCGGCCGCGCGGCCGATCACGATCTCGCCGTTCTCGAGCGGTTCGCGCAGCGCGTCCATCAGGTGGCGCGGGTACTGAGAGAACTCGTCGAGAAACAACACGCCGTGGTGCGCGAGCGACAGTTCGCCGGGCCGCGGCGGCGAACCGCCACCCACCAGACCGGCGCGCGACACCGAATGATGCGGGGCGCGGAATGGCCGCTCGCGCACCAGACCGCGCCCCGGCGCCCTGAGACCGGCGCCGGAGTGGAGCCGCGTCACCACCAGTGCCTCTTCGCTCGACAGCTCGGGGAGGATGCCGGGCAGGCGTTTCGCGAGCATGGACTTGCCGCTGCCCGGCGGTCCCACCATGAGCAGCGCGTGCGCTCCGGCCGCGGCGATCTCGAGCGCGCGGCGCGCCACGGCCTGACCGCGCACGTCGGACAGGTCGGGTCCGGCGTCGAACGCGCGATCAGGCTCGGCGGCCGAAAGCGGCTCGACGTTCGCCCCGCGCAACCAGTCCACGGCCTCGCCAAGAGTGCGCACGCCGTGGACGCTCAAGCCCTCGACCAGCGCCGCCTCCGGCGCGGCCTCGCGCGCGCACAGGAGCCGAGTCGCGCCCGCGCGCCACGCCGCCTCGGCCAGCGACAGCGTGCCGCGCACCGGCCGCAGCGAGGCGTCGAGCGCCAGCTCGCCGATCACGCTGGTGCGGTCGAGGCGTAGCGACGGCGCCTGGCTGGTCGCCACCAGCACGCCGAGGGCGACCGCCAGGTCGGCCGAGGCGCCTTCTTTGCGGCGCTCGGCGGGCGCGAGATTGACGGTCACACGGCGATCGGGAATCAGGAAGCCCGCGTTTCGCAGCGCCGGCCAGACGCGCTCGCGCGCTTCGCGGGCGGTGGCGTCCGGGAGTCCCACCAGCAGGAAGGCCGGCAGCCCCGGCCCCACGTCCACCTCGCAATCCACCGCGAACCCTTCAATTCCCCACATCGCTCCGGTGCGGACTCGGCTGAGCATGCGATTCCTCCGGGGGAGCGTTGTCGGAATCGCACGAGCTGCCAGAGACGTGCCGGGATGACTCGACAGCCGGGCACGGGAAGCACGGCCCGGGTTCCGTCATCCCACACTCCGTGTTCCAAGGCTGAAGAGCGGGCGGGGACGAGCCGATACTGCAGCCGTTGACCGCATTCGACTGGAGGATTCCCCTGGACCCCTTGCTCTTCCGGTTCGTCGTGAGACATCGGCAGGCGCTCGCCGCTCGCGTTGCCGACAAGCTCGCCGCAGCCCTTCCGCGAGACGACGCGAAGCACGAAGCCGAAGTCTGGCTGCGCGAGCTGGTACGCGCGCTCGCCACGCGGCGATCGCGACCGCTTCGCCGCTGCCTGGCCAGCGCCACGGAGCGCTGGACGGCGCGTGGCGTCGCGGGCGCCGAAGCTCGTGACGCGCTGCTGATTCCCTTTCGGCCCGCCGAGCTCGGAGCGCTCGATGGGGTGTCGCCGGTCCCGCCCGCGCAACTCGCGCGTCTGAACGCGCTGGGCGAGCTCGCGGGCGGAGTCGCGCACGACTTCAACAACATCCTCGCGGCGATTCTGGGCCGCACGCAGCTGTTGCTCCAGCAGTCGGGCTCGGTCGAGATCCGCGGCCAGCTGCGCGTGATCGAGCAGGCGGCGCTGGATGGCGCCGAAGCCGTGCGCCGGGTGCAGGAGTTCACGCGCGTTCGCCAGGACGCGGACTTCGAGACCCTCGATCTCAATCGGATTCTCGAGGACGCGCTCGAACTGACGCGGCCGGTGTGGGAGGAGGGTGGCCGGCGCCGCGGCGCGGCGATCACACCGGCGATCGAGCTCGAGGCGCGCCGGACCGTGGCCGGCAACGCTTCCGAGCTGCGCGAGGTGTTCACGAACCTGATCCTGAACGCGGTGGACGCGATGCCGTGGGGTGGCGACTTGCGCGTGACCAGCCGCGACGAACCGGCGAGCGTGGTGGTGCGGATCGCCGATTCGGGCGTTGGGATTCCGCCCGAATCACGACCGCGAATCTTCGATCCATTCTTCACCACCAAACCCGGCAAGGGCACCGGCCTCGGGCTTTCGGTGGCCTATGGCATCGTCACCCGCCACAGCGGCGCGATACTCGTCGAGAGCGAGCCGCATCTCGGCACCGAATTCACGGTGCGACTGCCGATCGGTCACGGTCGGCCGCGGCCTGCGAGCGAACCCGTTTCGGGCCGGCCGCCCGAGCTGCGCGTGCTGGTGGTGGACGACGAGCCGGTGGTGCTCGAGGTGCTCGCCGATCTGCTGCGCGCGCTCGGACAGCACGTCACGACGGCGCTGGGCGGACCGGCCGGCCGTGAGGCGTTCACGCATGGCGAGTTCGACCTGGTGGTCTCGGATCTCGGCATGCCCGAGCTGAACGGCTGGGATCTGGCGCTGGCGGTCAAAGCCGTACGTCCCGCGGTGCGTGTGGTGCTGGTGACCGGCTGGGGCACTCAGCTCGAGGCCGGCGCCGCCGAGGCGCACGGCGTGGATCGCGTGATTTCGAAGCCGGTGACGCTCGACGATCTGGAGCGCGCGCTACTGAACCTCGCAGCCGGGGCCTCGAATCGACGCGCCGCCTGAACGGCGGCGACTCAGCGAGCGCGAGAGGCCGGGCGGGTCGCCTCGCCGAGCGGCAGCGCCAGCGCCGAGGCCGCGATCCGCGTCCAGCCCTGAGTCGGATCGCCTTCGTGCCAGCGGCCCCGAACCGTGCCGCTGCGGCTCACCACGAACCAGCAGGGCTCGGTGCGATCGGTGGTCGCGTCGACCAGGTCGAATTCCGAACCGATCACGTGGCGATTATCGGCGATCACCAGATAGTGGGCGCCCACGCGCCGCGCGTGAGCCGCCACCGCGCCGTTGCGACCTTCGAGAATCGCCACCGGCACCACGCCCATGTCGGCGAGCGACTCGCGCTCGCTTTCGAGACTCTGCAGCACCGCGTCGGTGGGAGCGAAGACGATCAGCGCGTGCGCGTGCTCGAGCACGTCGCTCAGGCGCCGCGAGTGGTTGTCCGCGGACGTCCACGCGAAATCCGGCGCCCGATCGCCGACCTGCACCGGCGCGTTGGGAGGTTCCGGAGCGATCGCGCTGAGCGTCGTGGACGAATGGCCATCAAAGGGTAACGGGCTGGCGCGCTCGATCCCGTCACCGCCATTGAAGGCGCCGAGGAGCGCGACCAGCACGAAGCCCGCGGGTTTCATGGGGCCTCCGAGGATTTGGGAGTCGGCCAAATGACTCGTTCGTGCCGTGGCCATCGTTTTCGGCACGTCTCGGAGGCGGCTTTAGCGGCGGGTCAGGTGCGCGTCGACACGTAGATGGCGAGCCGCGCAAGATCGGCGGCCGGCAAGCGCTGCCCGAGCAGCGTCATGCGGATGTTCCCGTCCGGATCGAGAATCAGATACCCGGGCACCACCGTGCGCGCCTCGGCGTCGTAGAGCCCGTAGAGCTCGGAGATCTCACGCGAGACGTCGGCGAGCATCAGGTAGGGGAGCCCCGACTTCTTCGCGTAGTCGACCAGGATGTAAGCCTTCTCGGCGCACACGCCCACCAGCTCGACACCGGCGGAATCGAGCGACGGATAGACCTCGCGCAGGGCGAGCAACGATTCCTTGCGATCGCCGAATACCAGCAGCACCCAGCGCCCGCGCTGCGACGAGAGCTTGACCGGTTTTCCATTCGAGCCGTCGAGCTCGAAGTCAGGCGCCAGCTCTCCAATCGAAACCTGGCCGCTGGCGCGCGCGTGATACTGGGGCGCCCCAGACGCCGAGGTCGTGGCGGGCGGCGGCTGTTTCCCCGTTTGCCGGGCGTCGGGCTGGGCAAACGCCGCCGTGGCCAGAGCGATTGCCGGCACGAGCATCCCTGCGCAGCGAATCCGCTTCATGGCGATACCTCCCCCGAAGCGCGCTCACCGAGAACGCTCCGGAATGAGACGTGTGGCCTCCACCGCGTCCTTGACCGCTCGCAAGTGGCCCGCGGGCGTGGTCGGCGGAATCGAGCAGCCGGGGGCCACCAGCCAGCGGCGGCCTCCGGTCTGCTCGAGCCCGCGCTGGTACTCGCTGACGAAGAACTCGGGATCGGGCCGCGTGGCGAGCTCGTCGTGAGTGATGCCGCCCATCACCGCGCCCTTCAGCTCGCGAAGGCCGTCGGCGAGCGTCGGATTGAGCGGATCGGTCGCCGCCCACGAGAACGCGGCGACCGGGTAGTCGCGCAGCTCGAACAGGAGGTTGCGCCGCTTGCACACGTGCAGGACGTTGAACCACGCGCCGCGCGCAGCGGCGAGCACGCGCAGATCGTAGGGCCGGCCCCAGAGCCGATACTCCTCGGCGGTCAGCATATCGAGCGACGCCCAGTCCACGGTCGCGAAGTAGAGGCCGTCCGCGCCCGCGTCGAGGAACGCCCGAGCGAGCGGCGTGAGGGTCGCAGTCACCGCTTCGAGGGCGCCCCGCACTCGATCGGGGTGCGAGCGCAGGTGCGACCGAACCTCGGCGGGCTCGCGCACCATCTCGCGCAACACGGCGAGCGGCGAGAACAGGGTCTGGAGGATGGGCACCTCGGCGGGGAGTCCGGCGCGCAGCAGCCTCACCGCCTCGATCTGCTCGGCGAAGGCGCCGCGGTCGTACGGTCGCGGGGTGATCGCCGCCCAGTCGTCGGGACCGTGAATGGGCCACTCCTCGATCACCGGCTTCTCGGCGGGCTTGCCCGTGTAGCGCCAGCGCACCCCCCAGGGCTCGGCGTGGTACTGGCGCCGCGGATTGAGCTTCACCCAATCCCAGCCGTACTGGCGTTGAGCGGCGAGCGTCGCGTCGACCAGCTCGCGAGCGGTGGATTCGCGCTCGTAGAAGTGGCCCCAGAACGAAACCGGAGGCCGATCCACCGCGTCGCCTCGAAGCGCGGCCTGAACTCGCTCGCGTGAAGTCATGGACATCGAAGGAGGTCCGGGTGCGGGAGCAGTGCCTGAATCTCTTTGCAACCCGACTCTAGAGGAGGGCGGGCGCCGCGACAAGGGGCTCGAATCCGTGGGCTCGCCCCGCCCGCCCCGACAGTCGGGCCGAGTGGTAGCGTCGTGCCATGCACGGGGTTTCATCACGTTTCGCCACGGCGATTCTCGTCGGCCTACTGCTCGCGCTGCCGGGTTGCGGGAAGGCTCGCGAGCGAGAATCGTCTCGCGCGTCACTGCCCTTGCCGATCCAGATCGTGGCCGACAGCGGGCGCGCGACCCCGCTGGCGGTGGCGCGACCCGGTGCATCGGCACCGCGTGACACGGCGAGAGCCTGGATCGCCTCGGTGACGCGCCGTGCGCCGCCACCGGTCGCGGCCAGCCCGCCGGGTCCGTCGGCGCTCGATCTGCCGCCGCCCGAGGCGCGACTCGACACGCTGAAGCCCGAGCCGATGCCGGCGCCGGCGCTGGCCACCGACGAAGATCTCAAGCCGCCGATTCTGCGTCAGCCCGCGCGGCTGCGATTCCCGAAGCTGCGCGGCCGATCGGAATGGGTGGAGCTGGACGTGCGCGTGGACGAGAACGGCGACGTCAGCGACGCGCTGTGGGCGGGCGGCAGTGCCGACTCGTCGGCGGTCCGGGCGACGGTGGAGTGTGCGCTGGCGATGAAATTTCACCCCGCGCTGCAGAACGGGAGGCCGATTCCGGTCTGGTGCCGGCAGCGGTTCGTGCTCGGGAGCGAGGGGGCGGCGCGGCCGGCGGACGCGAGCGGCGACTAGATCCCGCGCTCCCAGACCTGACGGGTTTCGACCACCTCGTAGCGCTCCTTGCGATAGAGCGAGAGCGCGCGCTCGTTCTCACCGTCCACCGTGAGGGTCACGCGCCGGGCACCGTGATCGAGCAGCCAGCGGCCGCCGAAGCGCAGCAGCGCCTGTCCGAGTCCGCGGCGCCGCCACTCGGGAATCACTCCGACCACTGCGATCTCGCCTCGACTCTCGTGCAGGGTGAGGCGCACGAAGCCGACGTCGGCATCGCCGGCGCGAGCGAAGTGCATTCCATCTGCGCTCACCGCGCCGCTCTCGAGCTGGCGCGAGAAATCGGCCTCGCGGGCGAGCACTCCGTGCCAGTGCTCGCGCCACGAACGATTGAAGACGTCGACCCATCGCGAGAGCTCGCGCCGGCCCCGGAACGGTTCGACCGAGGTTCCCGACGGCCACTCCGGCGGCGGGATCGAGTGATCGCGGCGCTCCATCAGCCAGAAGCGCCGCACCGGCAGGAAGCCCATGCGATCCGCGAACGCGCCCGCGCCGTCGTTGGGCAGGGTGGCGCCGAGTGAGACCAGGCGACATTCGGGGGCCGCGGAGCGCAGCCCCTCCACCGAGGACTCGAGCAGGGCGCGGCCCACGCCGCGGCGGCGTGCTTCCGCGACCACGCCGATGCGCACCACGGCCAGCAGCCCGTCCAGGGTCGGGACGACGAACGTGAACGCGAACCCGGCGTCGCGACCATCGAGCGTCGCGAGGCGTCGCAGGGACTCGAGGTTGTAGGCGTCGGCGAGCCGCTGGTCGAGGCCGCGTCCCTGCAACAGCTCGAACTCTCGCTGCAGCGATGGGTGCCGAGCCAGTGCGCGCAGCGCGTTCACTTCGCCTGCGTTCCACGAGCGAATCGCGATCGACATGCGCGGCACGTTAGGTGCGCGCGCGGCGAGCGTCAACGAACGTTGACCCTCCTCAGGTCGCGGTGTAGCGTCGCGCACCCATGCCCACGACTCACTTCGAGCTCGCGCGGATGCGAGAGCTCGTCGGGCGATTCCGCGACCGCCGCATCGCGGTGCTCGGCGACCTGATGCTCGATCGCTATCTGTGGGGCCGCGTCGAGCGCATCTCGCCCGAGGCTCCGGTGCCGGTGGTCGAGATCGAGCGTGAGTCGTTTACGCTCGGCGGCGCCGGCAATGTCGGCGCCAATCTCGCCGCGCTCGGCGCGCGACCCGTGCTGCTCGGAGTGCTGGGCGAGGACGACGCCGCGCAGCGCATTCTGGTCGCGCTGGCGGAACGGGGAGTGGATGCGGCTGGAGTGGTTCGTGACCCGTCGCGGCCCACCACGCTCAAGACGCGGCTGGTGGCGCACGCCCAGCAGGTGGTGAGATTCGACTTCGAGTCGCGCGCCGAGCTGTCGGGTGCGGCGCTGGCGGCGTTGCTCGATCGCATCGCGGCGGTGCTGCCCCGGTGCGAAGGCCTGATCGTGAGCGACTACGGTAAGGGGGTGGTGATTCCCGCAACCCTCGAGGCCTCGCTGCGCGTGGCGCGCGAGCGCGGCTTTGAGGTCAGCGTCGACCCCAAGGAGAGCCACATCGACGCCTACCGAGGTGTCAGTCTGCTCACTCCCAATCAGCACGAGGCGGGTTACGTGCAGGGCACGCGGGTTCGCGACGAGAAGAGCCTGATGGAGGTGGGCTGGGGTCTTCAGCGGCGGCTCGATGCGCGGGCGGTGCTCGTGACCCGCGGGCCCGAAGGCATGAGCCTGTTCGAGCGCGGCGGCGCCTACACGCACCTGCCGACGATGGCGCGCGAAGTGTTCGACGTCACCGGCGCGGGCGACACCGTCGTCAGCGTCGCGGCGCTCGCGCTTGCCGCCGGCGCCGAGTTTCCCGAGGCCTGCCATCTCGCCAATCACGCTGCCGGGGTGGTGATCCGCGAAGTCGGCACCGCCTGCTGCTCGCCGCGGCAGCTGCTGGAATCGCTGGAAGCCCGCGCCTGATGCCGAGCCGGCCCGCGATCCTGACGCCCGCACAACGCAAGTCGGTCGAAGAGTGGCGCGAGCGCGGCGAGGTGATCGTGTTCACCAACGGCGTGTTCGATCTGCTCCATCGCGGGCACCTCGACTATCTCGAGGAGGCACGCGGGCTCGGCGACCGCCTGGTGGTGGGCGTCAACGACGACGCCTCGGTGGCGCGCCTGAAAGGCGTCGGCCGCCCGATCGTGCCGGCCGAGGAACGCGCCGCGCTGCTGGAATCGCTGGAGTGCGTGGACCTGGCCCCCATCTTCCACGACGACACGCCGCTCGCCCTGATCGAGGAGGTGGCGCCCCACGTGCTGGTCAAGGGCGGGGACTGGCCGGTCGAGAACATCGTCGGTCGCGAGTTGGTGCTCGAACGAGGCGGCCGGGTGCTGAACGTGCCGCTGCGCCACGGCCAGAGCACGTCGCGCATCGTGGCGCGAGCCGCCGAGGGGCGCAGCGCGCTCGATGACTGACGGATTTCGCGCTGGACCGAAATCGCGCGACCCGGCACAATCATGGGGAGGTCCCTCCGGCGGTACCGCCCCGGTCGCGCATGCGCGGAGGGCCGAACCCATGAACTCGATCATCCCGAATCGGCATGCACGCTCCGCCCGCGGGGCGCTGCTGGTCCTCGCCCTGACCATGGGCTTCGATCAGCCGGCCACGGTCCTGGCCGGAGGCTTCAACATCGCCTGGAACGACTGCGGCACCAACGGCGCGGATTCCAGGAGCTTCGCCTGCAACTCCGAATCGGGCACCAACGTCTTCTACATTTCGGCCATGCCGGACTCACCGATTCCCCAGCTGGTCGCATTCGATGCCTCGATCAGCGTGTATTCGAGCGCGTCCACGCTATCGCCGTGGTGGCATCTCGAGTCGTCGGGAGGCTGCCGCTCGCGATCGCTCTCCGCCAACTTCAGTTTCACCACGGGGCCGTTCAGTTGCGAGGATCCCTGGGGGGGCAACGCCGCAGGCGGCATCAGCTGGCAATACTACGACCTGACCTCGAGTTCCCGCGCTCGTATCAAGGTGGTCTGCGCCGTGCAACCATCGGCCTCGATCACGGCCAACACCGGCAACGAGTACTATCTGTGCTCGATCGCCATCAACAACTCCGGGGCGACGAGCAGCTCCTGCGCCGGTTGCTCGGACGCCCTGTGCTTCGTGCTCGATCAGGTGGTCCTGTCTCAGCCGAGCACCGACCTGTCGCAGCCACCCACCCTGGGCCCGCAGGTGCTCAACACGGCGCTGCTCCGCCAGAAGATTACGTGGCAGAGCGGCGCGAGCTCCTCCGGCAGCCAGTGCGCCGCGATCAACACCCCGAAGCAGAGCACCTGGGGCGGACTCAAGTCGCTCTACCATTGAAAGCGGGAGCGGCCGCACGCCGCGCCTTGCTTGCTTCCCCGCTTCGGTCGCCTTAGTCTCTCCCGTCCTTTTGCCGGGCGCATCTCGGATGGGCCTCCGCCCGCTCTCGAGTCCGCGTCGTTCCGGCCGCGCCCGGCACGGAGAGCCATCATGTCCAGCCTCTACCAGA
>DATKAB010000137.1 GCA_035498555.1 Candidatus Sulfotelmatobacter sp. | reverse complement strand
CCAGCGTACCGCCGAGAGCCGCTGGGTCGCCCCGACCCCCATGATCGAGGTCGAGATCACGTGCGTGGTGGAGACCGGGAAGCCGAAGTGCGCCGTTCCCAGGAGAACCGCGGAAGCCGCCGTCTCCGCAGCGAATCCGTGTACCGGGGTGAGCTTCACGAGGCGCATGCCCAGGGTTCGGATGATCCGCCGCCCGCCGGAGTACGTGCCCAGCCCGATCACGACGGCCGAGGCCAGCTTCACCCAGAGCGGGACGTCCGCGGTCGGGATCTGGCCCGCGGCGAAGAGCGCCAGCGTGATCACGCCCATGGTCTTCTGGGCGTCGTTCGAACCGTGGCTGAACGCCATGAACGAGGCCGACACCAGCTGGGCCAGCCGGAAGCGCCGCTGCAGCACGCCCGGGTGCGCCTCCTTGAAGATCCACAGGATGACGACCATCAGGACGATCCCGACCGCGAAGCCGATCAGCGGCGCGCAGACGGTCGGGATCAGCACCTTCTCGAGGATCCCGGCCCAGAGCACGTTGGAGGGACCCGAGGTCGCGAGCACCGCGCCCGCCACGCCGCCGATCAGGCAGTGCGACGACGACGACGGCAGCGCCCACCACCAGGTGAGCAGGTTCCAGGCGGTCGCGCCGATCAGTCCGCCCAGCATGACGGGCGGGTTCACCGCGCCCGCGTCGACGATGCCCTTGGCCAGCGTGGCCGCGACGTTGGTCGAGACGAGAGCGCCCACGATGTTCAGCGCCGCGGCGGCGAGCAGCGCCACGTTCGGCGGCACGGCGCGGGTCGAGATCGACGTCGCGACCGCGTTCGCGGCGTCGTGGAAGCCGTTCGTGTAGTCGAAGAACAGCGCCACGGCGACGACTGCGACGAGGAGCCCTTCCATCAGGTGTTCTCGAGAACCACGCCCTCGATGACGTTCGCCACGTCCTCGCAGTAGTCGACCGCGCGCTCGACGTCCTCGTAGATCTCCTTCCACTTGATCAGCATGCGCGCGTCGTTCTCTTCCTTGAACAGCCGGGCGGTGGCGCGGCGCAGCACGCGGTCGTTCTCCTTCTCGACCTGCTTCACCGAGCCGCACAGCTCGCGCATGCGCGTCGCGTCGAGCCGGCCGCTCAGCGCGTCGACCGCGGTCTTCAGCGCCTCGGTCGCGCGCACCAGGTTGGCGCCCATCTCGATCACCTCGGGCGTGGGCCGGCCGATCTCGTACAGCCACACGCGCTGGGCCGTGGCCTCGACCGAGTCGACGATGTCGTCCAGTCGGCTGGAGAGCTGGTGGATGTCGCCGCGCTCGATCGGCGTGACGAAGGTCGAGTGCAGGGTCTCCATCGTCTCCTGGCAGACCCGGTCGGCCTCGTGCTCGACCTCGTGGACCCGATCGTAGCCCTCCTTGCCGTTCGCCGGCTGGGCCAGGAGCGCTGCCAGCAGCCGCGCGCCCTGGACGCACAGCTCGGCGTGGCGCGAGAACAGCACGAAGAACTCGGACTTTCGGGGCAGCAGCCTGGCGAGCATCGGAACCCCCCTTCGTTGGGCGGCACCGTACTAACACATCCCGCGCGAGTCGGGGTGGTCCGAACGCCACCTCGGAGGAACCCGATGCCGCTCTCGATGCACGCCGCCAGCAGCCAGGTCTTCACGCGCACGCTGCAGAACATGCTCGCCTGGCTCGACAAGGCCGAGGCGCACGCCGCCGCGAAGAAGTTCGACGCCGCCAGCTTCCTGACCTGGCGGCTCACGCCCGACATGCTTCCGTTCACGCGCCAGATCCAGATCGCGAGCGACACTGCGAAGCTCTGCGTCGCGCGGCTCGCCGGAGTCGAGGCGCCGAAATGGCCCGACGACGAGAAGAGCTTCGCCGAGCTGCGCGCGCGCATCCGCAAGGCGATCGACTACCTCCAGTCGGTGCCGGCGGCGAAGCTCGACGGTGCGGAGTCGCGCGAGATCGAGCTCCCGCTCGGCCCGGGCCGCACGATCAAGCTCAGCGGAGAGGCGATGCTGGGGGGCTTCTCCCTGCCGAACTTCTTCTTCCACGCGACGATGACCTACGCATTGCTGCGTCAGGGCGGCGTCGAGCTCGGCAAGATGGACTACCTGGGGGCGGTTTCGTAGCGCGCGGGTCTCGGCGTTCGGCCGTGCTCGTGCCGGTGGTGCACGTCCGGCCAGTGCGGGTGGCTGTGCTCCAGCCGCGCGTGGCGGTGCGCGTGGGTGTGCCGGAGCGAGGCCAGCTCGCCGGGGTGGGAGTGCCCGTGGTGGCCGTCGTCGTGGCGGTGGCTGTGGGTGTGCTCGAGCGGCTCGTGGCCGAGCTTCGCTCGGCCGGGCCCACTCAGTGCGGGTTCTCGTAGAAGATGTAGTTCGAGGCGAAGTCGCTCACCTCGAAGTAGAGCTTCTTCTCGCCCGGGTCGGCCACGTAGTTCTGGTTCTCGTCGAGGACGCCCCAGCCGTAGCGGTACGGGCGCGGCAGGTCGTTGCCGTGCGAGGTGCCCATGCTGGTGGTGAGCTTGTCGATCTTGATGAAGCGCATGACCAGCTTCTCGCCGGCGTAGAAGTCGAGGACGCCGTTGTCGCCGGTCCAATTGAGGACCGAGCGGCCGAGCCGGTTCTGGCTCTCCTGGGTGCAGCTGGTGGCGCCGAGCGCGAGAAGCGCGAGCGCCAACCGGAGCGCGAAGCGGGATCCCATCTCGTTTCTCCTGCCGCGAGGTGCGGCCGGGACGAGG
>DATKAB010000136.1 GCA_035498555.1 Candidatus Sulfotelmatobacter sp. | reverse complement strand
CTGTTCCAGCAGGATTCCGAGGTCGGTCTGACGCTCGGCGGCGGCATCCTCGGAACTCAGAACGGCTTCCGTTACAACATCGACTACGCCTGGGCCGACGAGGGCCGGCTGGGCAATGCCCAGCGGTTCAGCCTCGGCCTTCACTTCTGAGCGGAGACGTGCACCCATGAAACGCATCCTCGCCGTTCCTCTCGCCGTACTGTTCCTCTGCTCGGCACGGCCGGCCGGAGCCCAGACCATGACCACCGACGCGTTGCTCGACACGCTCCAGCACACCGCGTTCAACTACTTCTGGAACGAGGCCAATCCGCTCAATGGCCTGATCAAGGACCGCAGCACGTCGGACTCTCCCTGCAGCATCGCCAGCACCGGGTTCGGGCTGTCGGGGATCTGCGTCGGCGTGGATCGCGGCTGGGTGTCGCGGAGCGCGGCCGCGGCGCGCGTGCTCACCACGCTGCAGACGTTCTGGAACGGACCGCAGAGCAGCATCGGCGACGGCACCATCGGCTACAAAGGCTTCTTCTATCACTTCCTCGACATGAACACCGGGCTTCGCACCTGGAGCTCGGAGCTCTCTTCGATCGATACCGCGCTGCTGCTGGCCGGGATCCTCGACGCCAAACAGTACTTTGACGGCTCGGATCCCAACGAGCAGCAGATCCGGGCGCTGGCCGACTCCATCAATCAACGCGTGGACTGGAACTTCATGCGCAACTTCAACCAGGGCGTGCTGATGGGCTGGAAGCCCGGCACCGGATTCGCCGGGTTCGGCCAGTGGATCGGCTACAACGAGGCGATGATTCTCTACATCCTCGCCCTCGGCTCGCCGACCCACGCGGTTCCCACCAATGCCTGGGCGCGCTGGACCAGCGGCTACGTGTGGGGAAGCTGGTACGGCTACGACTTCGTCCAGTTCCCGCCGCTGTTCGGCCACCAGTATTCGCACTGCTGGGTGGACTTCCGTTCCATCCGCGACGCCTATATGACGTCGCAGAGCAGCACCTACTACGAAAACACGCGCCGCGCGACCCTGGCCCAGCGGGCCTACTGCATCGCCAATCCGGGCGGGTTCGTCGGCTATGGCACCGATCTGTGGGGGCTGACTGCAGGCGACGGGCCTTCCGGTTACAATGCGCGCGGCGCGCCGCCGGCGCAGAACGACGACGGAACCATCGCGCCCACGGCCGCCATCACCAGCCTGATCTTCGCGCCCGACGAAGTGTGGCCCGTGATCTACAACCTGTGGAACCGATATCGCGCCCAGATGTTCGGACCCTACGGGTTCACCGACGGCCTGAATCCCGGCCAGAACTGGTTCGACACCGACGTGCTCGGGATCGATCAGGGGCCGATCCTCCTGATGCTCGAGAACTATCGTACCGGCTCGATCTGGCAGCGCTTCATGCGCAATGCCGAAATCCAGAACGGACTGACCCGCGCCGGCTTTACTCAGCTCACCGTCGAGGTGCCGGTCGCCGGGGTTTCCGGCCTCGAGTTCGCGGCGTCGCCCAATCCGTCGCGCGGCGGCACGCGGCTGCGCTTCCGCCTGCCGGCCGAGGGCGCAGTGCGCTTGTCGGTGTTCGACGTGGCGGGACGCGAGATCGCCCGGCCGATCGCGGCGTGGCTTCCGGCGGGCGAGCGAATCCTGACGCTGAACGACGCCGGATGGCCCGCGGGACTCTACGTCTATCGGCTGGAAGCCAATGGAATGACTCGCACCGTACGCGGAGTGCGCCTGCCGTGAGCGAGCCGGTGATCCGCAATCGCCGGCTGCCGCGCCTGGCCGCGACAATTCGCGACGTGGCGCGCGCGAGCCGCGTGAGCACCGCCACGGTTTCCCGCGTCTTCAACGACAGTCCGCTGGTGAGCGTCGAGACCCGCGAGCGCGTCCGCGCCGCCGCCAGCCGCCTCGGCTACTGGCCCAACAGCATCGCACGCAGCCTGATCACCAATCGCACCCACATGGTCGGGGTGCTGATGCCCGATCTGCACGGCGAATTCTTCTCGGAGATTCTTCATGGCGTGGATCTCAAGGCGAGGGCGTGCGGCCTCCACATCCTGGTGTCGCGCTCGAGCTCGAGCGCCGAGGAGCTGGTGGGCGCCCTGCGCTCGATGCGCGGCCGCGTCGACGGGCTGATCGTGATGGCGCCCGATCTCGAGGACCCGGCGACGCTGGCCGGCCGCGTGGGGGAGGTGCCGACCGTCTACCTCAATCCCGATGGTGGCGTGCGGAGCGGCGATACGCTGTCGATCGAGAATGTCGAGGGGGCGCGGCAGGTGGTGAGCCATCTCATCGGACTCGGGCACCGGCGCATCGCCATGATCACCGGCCCCGATCGAAACATCGACGCCCGCCAGCGTCGCGAAGGCTATCGGAGCGCGCTCCGCGAGGCCTCGATTCCGTTCGAGCCCCGCCTCGAGTTCGCCGGAGACTTCAGCGAGCGCTCCGGCTACGAGGCGATGCTCGCGATCCTGCGACACGAGCCGCGCCCGACCGCACTGTTCGCGGCCAACGACTACATGGCGGTCGGAGCGATCGGCGCTCTCCACGATCACGACAGGCGCGTTCCCGAAGACCTGGCGGTGGCGGGTTTCGATGACATCCCGTTGGCGCGCTACCTCACGCCGCCGCTCACCACGGTGCACGTGGACATGCTGCGATTCGGCGAACGCGCCGTCGAGCTGTTGCGCGAGCGCACCACCGGGCCGCGCACCGCCGCGCGGCACGACGTGCTCGAGACGCGGCTGGTGGTGCGCGGCTCGTGCGGCGCCCACGGCGGCGGGGAAGGCCCCAACCGGTGGAACCGGGGCCAGACGTCGCGAGACCCGCGAGCGAGCTCGTGACCTCGCGCCCCCACCGGATCGCTTCGCTGCTGATACTCGCGCTCGCCGCGGTGGCCAGCCCGTCGCCGGGGGCGGCGGCCGGTCCGGCGGCTGCACCGGCCGGCGAGGATGCACTGCGTGGCGTCATTCCCGGAGCGCAGATCGCGTTCCTCGACAGCCTCGAAAGATCCGCGTTCCGCTGGTTCTGGGAACTCTCCGATTCCACTACCGGTCTGACTCCCGACCGCGCCCCGACGCCGTCGTTCGCGAGCGTGGGCGCGATGGGCTTCGCGCTCACCGCCTGCCCGATCGGCGCCGAACGCGGCTGGGTGACGCGCGCGGCGGCGGCCGAGCGTGCGCGCCGGACGCTGCGTTTCATGGCGCGCGCTTCGCAGGACTCGACCGATCACGCCGCCACCGGGGCGCAGGGCTTCTTCTACCACTTTCTCGACATGAAGACCGGGCGACGTTTCGAGAAGATCGAGCTGTCCACCATCGACACGGCGCTGATGCTGGCCGGGGCGCTGTTCTGCCAGGCCTACTTCGACGGCTCCGGTGTGGCCGAGCGCGAGGTGCGCGCCTGGACCGACACGCTCATGAACCGCGTGGACTGGCGCTGGGCGCAGCCGCGCCCGCCCGCCATGGTGCTGGGGTGGAGCCCCGAAGAGGGCTTCCTTCCCTACGACTGGGGCGGGCTCAACGAAACCATCATCCTGCACATCCTGGCGCTCGGCTCCAACACGCATCGCGTGGCGCCCGGACTCTGGTCGGCCTACACGCGGCACTACCGCTGGGGTTCGTTCGAGGGCCAGCAGATGCTGGGGTTCGCCCCGCTCTTCGGGCACCAGTATTCGCACGTCTGGATCGACTTCCGCGGGATTCGCGACGACTTCATGCGCGCTCACGATCTCGACTACTTCGAGAACTCGCGGCGCGCCACGCTGGCGCAGCGCGCCTACGCAATCGCCAATCCGTCCGGGTTGCGCGGCTACGGCGAACGACTGTGGGGGCTCACCGCCTGCGACGGGCCGATCGACACCACCTTCATCGTCGCCGGGCGGCAGCGCGAATTCTTCAGCTATTCCGCGCGCGGCGCTTCGTTCACCCGTGTGCACGACGACGGCACGATCTGCCCGGCGGCGGCGGCCGGCTCGATGCCGTTCACCCCGCGCGAGTCGGCCGAGGTGCTGATGGCGATGCGGGCCGACTACGGGACCTGGGCGATGAATCGGTACGGATTCGTGGATGCGTTCAACCCGACTCTGGACTTCGCCGCGCGGGTCCCCTACGGGCGGGTGGTGGTCGGCAGGGGCTGGTTCGACGTCGATCAGCTGGGGATCGACCAGGGTCCGATCCTGGCGATGATCGAGAACGCGCGTTCCGGGCTGATCTGGCGCACCATGCGCAGGAATCCATTCATCGTGCGCGGGCTGCGTCGCGCCGGATTCCAGGGCGGCTGGCTCGACGCGGCGCCCGCGGACTGGAAGTGAGGCGCGCGTCAAACGCGCAACTCGCCCGGCTCCCGGCGATTCTGGCGCTGCTGCTCGCCGCCGGCTGCGCGCGACGGTCCGAGCCGCCGCTTCGTTTCTGGGCGATGGGCCGCGAGGGCGAGGTGGTGGAGGAGCGGGTGCGCGAGTTCGAGCGCGAGAGCGGCATCCGCGTCGAGGTCCAGCAGATTCCATGGTCGGCCGCGCACGAGAAGCTGATCACCTCGTTCGTGGGACAGTCGACGCCCGATGTCGCCCAGCTCGGCAACACCTGGGTGAGCGAGTTCACGGCGCTCCATTCGCTCGAGCCGCTCGACGCGCGCGTCCTGCACTCGGCCGAGGTCCACCCCCAGGGCTACTTCCCGGGGATCTGGGACACCAACGTGATCGACGGCAAGCTGCGCGGCATCCCGTGGTACGTGGACACGCGCGTGCTGTTCTATCGTCGTGATCTGCTGAAGCGCGCCGGCTACGATTCGATTCCCGGCACCTGGCAGGGCTGGCGGCAGGCGATGGAGGCGGTGCGGCGCCTGGCGGGGCCCGGCAAGTACGCGATCTTCGCGCCCGCCAACCAGTGGAACGTGCCGGTGATCCTCGGGCTCCAGCGCGGATCGCCGCTGCTGGTGGATGACGACACGCGCGCCGCGTTCTCGGACACGAGCTTCCGGCGCGCGTTCGAGTTCTACGCTTCCTGGTACCGCGATCGGCTGGCGCCGCCGCTCACCAACAACGAGATCGCCAACCTCTACGACGAGTTCGCGCGCGCCACCTTCTCCATGTACGTGAGCGGTCCATGGGACATGGGTGAGTTCTCGCGCCGGCTCCCCCCGTCGCTCGCCGACGCCTGGGAAACGGCGCCGATGCCCGGCCCCGACGGCGAATCGAGCCGCCTGTCGCTGGCGGGCGGATCGAGCCTCGTGATCTTCCACCGCTCGCGCCGCCAGGACGACGCCTGGAAGCTGATCGAATTCCTGTCGCGCCCGGAACAACAGGTGGCGTTCTACCACGCCTGCGGCGATCTGCCGGCGCGGCGCGAGGCGTGGGCCGATTCGGCGCTGGCGGTCGACCGTCATCTCCATGCCTTCCGCATTCAGCTCGAGCGCGCGGTGCCGACGCCCAAGGTGCCGGAGTGGGAGCAGATCGCCAACCGGCTCCAGGACTATGCCGAGCGCGTGGCGCGGGGCGCCTCGCCGGTGGATTCGGCGCTGGCCGGGCTCGATCGGGACGTGGATCGCATGCTCGAGAAGCGCCGCTGGCTGGTGGAGCGTGCGCGTCACGCGTCGCACGCCGGGTTCGCTCCATGAGCCGCTCGGATCGCGGGCGCGAGGCGCGCGCCGGCTGGCTGTTGGCCGGCCCTGCGGTGACTCTGATCCTGGTGTTCTTCGTGGTGCCGGTGCTGGTCGGGTTCTGGCTCAGCTTCACCGACTTCGACGTCTACGCGATCGGCGACCCGTCGGTGCTGCGCGTGATCGGCGCCGGAAACTATTCGCGCGTGCTGCACGACTCCGAGTTCTGGAACGCGCTCCGCAACACGCTGGTGTTCGTCTTCGTGGGCGGGCCGCTCTCGGTGCTGGTCTCGCTCGGTGCGGCGCTGCTGGTGAACGCGAAGCTCGCCCGCGCCAAGGGGCTGTTCCGCGTGATCTTCTTCACGCCGGTGGTGACCACGCTGGTGGCGGTGGCGATCGTCTGGCGCTATCTGTATCACCCGCACTACGGGCTCATTGACTGGGGATTGTCGCGCCTCGGGCTGCCGGCGGTGGACTGGCTCGGCGATCCGAGATATGCGCTGATCGGCATCATCGTGCTGACCGTCTGGAAGAATTTCGGCTACAACATGCTGATCTTCGTGGCCGGCCTGCAGGGCATTCCCGAGGAATACTACGAAGCCGCGGCGCTCGACGGCGCGAGCGGCTGGCAGCGATTCCGGCACATCACGCTGCCCTCGCTCGGGCCCACCTTCCTGTTCGTCGGTATCACCACCATGACCTCGCAGTTCCAGATCTTCGCCGAGCCCTACGTGATGACGCAGGGCGGGCCGCTGCGCGCCACCGTCACGGTGGTGCTGCTGATGTACGAGCAGGGGTTCCGGTGGTGGCGCATGGGGCTCGCCAGCTCGATCTCGTTCCTGCTGTTCGGCATCATGCTGATCGGTACTGCGGTGCAGATGTGGTTGCAGCGCGAGCGCAGGGCCGGGGCGTGAGGCGGCCGGGAGTAACGTGGTTGCTGCACGCGGCGCTGGCCGCGCTGGCGCTGCTCACTGCGGCGCCGCTGCTGTGGATGGTGTCGGCGTCGTTCATGAGCCCCGGCGAGTCCAGCAACTTCCCGCCGCCGCTCCTGCCCGCGCACCCGACGCTTGCCAACTACGCAGCGCTGTTCTCTCGCCTTCAGCTGGCGAGGAACTTCCTCAACAGCCTGCTGATTGCCGGCGTGGGCACCGCGGTCTCGGTGATCGTGAACGCCATGGCCGGCTACTCGTTCGCCAAGCTGCGCTTCCGCGGGCGCGACCGGCTCTTCCAGCTGCTGGTGGTGGCGCTGGTCGTGCCCACCCAGGTCGGCATGTTGCCGCTGTTTCTGCAGCTCAAGGCCATGGGGCTGGTCAATACGCCGCTCGGCGTGATGATCCCGTATCTCTCGAGTGTGCTCGGGATCTTCATGGTGCGGCAGTACGCGCTCTCGATCCCCGACGAGCTGCTCGACGCGGCGCGCATCGACGGCGCCGGCGAGTACCGGATCTTCTTCGGCATCGTCCTGCCCGTGATCCAGCCGATCCTAGTCACCCTGACCCTGTTCAGCTTCCTGTCGGCCTGGAACGACTTCCTGTGGCCGTTGATCGTGCTCCGGGACGCGTCGCGCTTCACGCTGCCGGTCGCCCTCGCGAGCCTGGCAGGGGAGCACATCCAGGACGCCGAGCTGATGATGGCCGGCGCCGTGCTCACCGTGCTGCCGGTGGTGATCACCTTCCTCGTGCTCCAGCGCTTCTACACCGAGGGCGTGATGCGGGGGAGCCTCAAGGGGTGAGGGCGCCTCGCCGGTTTGCCGGGATGGCGATGATCGCCGCCGTCGCGCTCGCTCCGGTGGCGGGCCGATCCGCGCCGCGCGTGCTCGACGATTTCGAATCGACATCGGCCTGGCGCGCGATTCCGGCCGACGGCGTGCAGATGAAGCTTTCGAGCGAGCCCGGTCCCTGGGGCCACTGCCTGCGCGTCGATTTCGACTTTCAGAAGGGCGGCGGCTACGCCGTGCTCCACCGCGAGCTGGACCTGCCGCTTCCCGAGAACTACCGGTTCGCGATCCGCCTTCGCGGCGCGACGGCACCGCAGAATCTCGAGTTCAAGCTCGCCGATTCGACCGGGGACAACGTGTGGTGGTGCAACCGGCGCAACTTCGAGTTTCCCGCGAAATGGGAAACCCTGGTGACGAAACGCCGGCAGATCGCGTTCGCGTGGGGCCCGCGGGGCGGCGGCGAGCTGCGGCACGCGCGCGCGATCGAGTTCGCGATCACCGCCGGCAGCGGGGGAAAGGGCACGGTGTGGTTCGACGAGCTGAGCTTCGAGCCGCTCGCCAGGCCACCGGCGACTCCGCCCCGGCCGGTCGCGACCGCGTCTTCGGGCTCGGCGGGATGGGCGGTGGATCGCCTGCCCGGCACCGGGTGGACTCCGAGCTCCACCGATCGCGCGCCGTGGCTCGATCTCGATCTCGGCTACGACCGCGAGTTCGGCGGCCTGATCCTCACCTGGCAGGCGGCCGGCCCGCCGCGGAACTACGATGTCGAGCAGGCGGACGCGCGCGGCGCGTGGCGCATCGCGAAGTCGGTGCGCGGTGCGCGCGGCCTGCGCGACTACGTCGTGCTGCCCGAGCGCGAGGCGCGCCGGCTCCGCATCGCGCTGCGGGGCGGCCGCCCGTCACTCGGCGAGATCGAAGTGAAGCCGGTTGAGTGGGCGGCGGATCCCAACTCGCTGGTGGTGTCGATGGCGAGCGACGCCCCGCGCGGCTGTTTCCCGCGGGCCTTTCTCGGCGAGCAGAGCTACTGGACGATCGTCGGAGCGCCCGGAGCGCGGTCGAAGGTGTTGCTGGGCGAGGACGGCGCGATCGAGGTGGCGCACGGCACGTTCTCGATCGAGCCGTTTCTCGGCGTCGAGACCGGGCTTCGAACCTGGGCCGATGCGCGCGTGACTCAGAGTCTGCGAGGTGGAGAGCGGCCGATCCCGAGTGTCGTCTGGGCGCTCGACGATCTGCGGCTCGAGGTGACGGCGTTCGCCGACGGAGAGGGCGATCGGGCGCCGCTGCGCGTGCGCTACCGGCTCCGTAACCTCGCCGCCCGCTCTCGCGTGGTGAAGCTGCGGCTGGCGCTGCGTCCCTATCAGGTCAATCCGCCGGCTCAGTTCCTCAATCGTGCCGGTGGCGT
>DATKAB010000135.1 GCA_035498555.1 Candidatus Sulfotelmatobacter sp. | reverse complement strand
AATGTAGTCGGCGTTCTTGCCTTCGTGCGTATCCTTGTACTTGGCGAACGCCGCGTCGATCGCGGCCTGATAGTTCGGGCCGGCCGGTGCCGCCGGCGCGGCGGCCTTGGCCGGCGCCGACGACTTCTTGGCGGCGAGCGCCGGAGAGCAGGTCATCAGCGCCAAGATAACGGCACCGGCGGACACCCGGCGCCACATCAGCCCTGCAGGTCCCTCGGTCGAGCGACTCATTGTGCACCTCTTTCAATCGAGAAGTTGTACTTGAACGAGGCATGGACGACGACGTTGTCCACGTCGAATCCATCCGTGTTGTTCTTGCGCTTCTCCCAACCCAGTTCGACACCCATCATCACGTCCTTGACCGGCGTGTACAGGACGTTGGCCAGGGCGTACTGACCCATGTGGAAGGCGTCCGGCGCCTGACCGACCGAGTTCTGGATCACGTTCTGCGAGTATCCGATCGTGCTCGTGTACTTTTCGTTCCAGGTGTGATCGAGGAACACGGTGACGCCGCTGATGGGCAGCGCCACGCCGTCGATCGGATTGACCAGATCGGCCGGATGCGGCTTGGTGCCGACATCCACGGGAGCGTCGTTGAAGTAGTTCTCGATGCCCTCCCCGTAGACGCCCTGGAAACGCAGGACATCGGTCTTGCCGCGGTTGAAGTTGCCGCTCACCGTGGCGCCCCAACCCGTCACGCTGCCGTTGATGTCCTGAGTCGGCGTCGAGTTCAGCTGATTCCACTTGATCTGGCGCACGATGCCGCCGACCTGCAAATAGCCCCACTTCTGGCCCATGTGGAAATTGCCCGACAGATCGGGCAGCGGGAAGCTGGGAACGATCTCCGCGCCGCTGGCCACGATCTCGTCGCGGTCGGTCCCGAGGTCGCCGCTCGCGCCCGGTCGTTCGAGCGCGACGGTCAGCTTGTTCTCGCCCTTCACGTTCATGAACCGAATCTGCGGATTGCGGAAGAACAACATTCCGTTGGGCCCCCAGTAGTCCAGGCAGTTCGGGAACACATCGATGTCCATGAACGGACTCATGATCTGTCCCGCGCCCCAGTGTCCCAGTTCGCCGTAGTAGATCCGCGGGCGAATCGTGGTCTGTCCCGCGTCGGGACCCACGCCGTACATGTCGAACTCGAACTGCGTCAACAACTCACCCATCGCGGTGGGCGTCCAGGTCTTCACGGCAATCTTGCTCTGGCGCACGCCCCAGAAGGTCTGGCCGTCCTTGTTGAATTCGTCCTTGAACGCGGGCAGTTTGCTGGGCCGCATGGTGTCGAACCACTGGGGATTCACTCCTTCGGTCATGAATCCGGCGTCCAGCATCGCGAACCCGTAGATCTGCCAGCGCGCGGTGCCCTGCGCGGACGCACTGTGTGCCGAGGCGCCAAGAGTGGCCAGAACGCAAGCAACGAGCGCCGTCATCTTCAATGCCCTCTTCATGCCGTATCCCCCTTCTTTTTGTGGGTCTCGACCGTGATCGCTATCGCTTCGCCAGCTGCGCCTTTTCCCAGGCGCGGGCGTTTCGTCTGCCCTCATCGAAGACCCGCTCGTAATTGCGCTTGAGCAATTTCTCCAGGACATCCTTGGGCAGCGCGTCCCAGAGCGGCTGGTACATGTGGTAGACGCTGTAGTAGGCGGTGGTGTCCTTGGGCGCCACGGTGTCGGTGCCGAACAGGAACCGATCGGGGAACCGGGTGATGAGGTCCGCGGCGCGCTTCGTGGCTTCCGGGCTCGAGACAATGTACTTCGCCACCTCGTCCCACGAGATGTCGAAGCTGACGTGGCTGCAGACCGGGTCCTCGAGGATGTCCTCGAGCATGAGCGCGTGATGCTCGACCGGCTGAATCACACGGCCGAGCCCGAGGTGCGCCCAAATGATCGAGTTGTTCGGGTGGCGCCGCAGCAGCGCCTTGAACTGCTCGAGGAATACCGGCTGGTCGCCCTTGTGCGCGAACGGGCGGTCGACGTCGTTGTGGATCAACACCACCAGCCCGACCTCGGCGGCGAAATCGAGGATTCGGTCGAGCGCCGGGTCGGTGAGGCTGGCCACGTCGCCGGCGACCTTCGACGAGACGAACTCCTTGTGGATCGTGAACTCGCCGATCCCTTCGAATACGCCCGGAAAGGTGAGCATCACCCGGCGTATGTGGTCGGCGGCATACATGTCGGTAGGGTTGAAACCGGTGATCATCGGGTCGAAACGCGCCTGCTCGGCCTTGGAAAGCGAGCGATACTGCATCGCGATGTAGGCGTCCGTGAAGGAGTAGTAGTAGAGGCGTGCATCGGTATCGAGGTAGTAGGTCGGCGCCTTGTCGCCCGAGATCCGGTACGACCACTGCTGCTGGAGCGGGATCCCGAACAGCGTCGAGCGCCCCACCTTGTCGCCCATGATCTTCAGGAACTGGTGAACGTCGATGCCTTCCTGGATGTAGTTGGTGAGGTGAAAGTGGCTGTCGTTGTAGAGATAGCCGCTCGTGCCGGTCGCGGATTTCTGGGCAAGCGAGAGCCCGCCGGTCACCCCGATCACCAGCGCGGTCGCGGCTGCCACCGTGAAACCGCGAGAAAGGGAGCGTTTCATCGTCGCGCCTCCTGGCCAGATTCCGCCTAGAGAAGAATGTCGGTGCCGAGCGAGATCGTGTTGCCCGTCTGCCCCGCGGTGTAATAGCCGAACGTCGAGGACGCCGGCGATTTTTCGACGTGGATGAAGTGCAGATTGAGGCGCCAGCTGCGCGACCCGTAGGGATAGAAGCTCGCGCCGCCGGCCACCTCCCACGGATGGCGTTGAAACTCGTCCCAGATGTACGAGGTCACGCCGTAAATGCCGAGGTGCTTCGGAACCACCATGTGCATCGCCTCGACGTAAGCGCCGCGGTCGTAGTTCGAGTTGATGGGCACCGGACCGGTAGCCTCGAAATTCGACAAGCGGCGGATCATGTATTCCGCCTGGATCGAAAAACCCTTCAGCTTCGCGCCCGCGTCGAACCCCGCTTCCTGGTAGCGAAGGCGGGTGACGGTCACGTTGTCGGCGAGCGCCCCGAGATCGAACGGATTGAGCCCGTCCGAGAGCTTGATCTGCGTGGCGTTGGGCGGCGAGCCGAGCGGCGCATACCGGCTCTCGTAGCTGGTGCAGCCCGACACTCCGAAACGGGTGGCGAGCTGATCGTGGTGCTCGAGGTCGCCGAACCCTCCGCGCGGTCCGAACTCGCCGGTGGTCGGCATCCACCACATGCTGGCGCTGGTCGCCAGGTCGCGCGTGTCGTTGGCCGCGACCACGCCGAGCTGGCTGAGGTTGTTGTTGACCGATACGTTGTAATAGAAGCGATCGATCGGCTGCCCGGTGAGCCAGAAGCCCGACGAAAAGCCGCCCCGCAACGCCTCCTCGGTCATCTGACGATCGCTCGCCGCCCAAAACGGCCACGAGCCCATCATCGAGCGATTGGTGAGGTTGGGCGCGATCCCCACTCCCATCGTGAGCGCCCGCCCGGCGAGGTACTGAAGATTCCCGAAAATGAGGGTCTGCTGCGTCGTCGCCAGGGACCAGCCCGTGATGTTGTAGCGGAAGCGGGTGTCGTAGAAGAACCCGGTCAGCCAGATCATGGTGCGGTGCCAATTGAGGTCGTTCCGCGTGTTCACCGTACGCACGCGCCCCAGGTGATCGGTGAACGTCTGGTTGGCGGGAAGCTGGTTCACGTAGCGGAACAAGCCGTAGACGCTGATATTGAGGCTGCCGCGATCCGTCTTGATGATGTCGAACCCACGGCCCGGCGTGAACTCTCCGGCGATGTTGTTGCCGTATCCGCCGCCCGGTCCGGCAGTGTCGATCTTGGCCTCGGTCATGGGCGGAGGTCCGGCATCGTCCTGCGCGTGAGCGACCGGAACGCGACCGAGCGCCCCCACGAGCAGAACGAGTCCAACGCGGCTCAGCAAGAGGAGAAGCGGACGGCTCATGGGGCTCCCTAGAGTAGTCGGCCAGTGGATGGTTTCGAGGCTCACGCGATGCGCGCCATACTGCGCAAGGCGCTTCGAAAACGCCAGTCACACCGCGCGAACAACTCGCCGCGCGCGCCGATGCGGCGCAATTGCAACCGCGATGCCTGCTTCAGAACAACATCGCGTCGGTTGCGAAAAAGTCTGGCGATCGTCAAGCAATCAGGGGGCTTGTGCGCGGGGATGCGGGGCGCGACATTCTCCCAGAGAATCGCGAGTGCGGGTTCGAGCCTGACAGGCCGTCACGTGCGACTGACGGCCGCGGCGTCACCGATTCACGAGCTTCCACGCCGCCCAGATGCCGGCGAGCCCACCGATCGCGCCGAACACCACGGCGGTGACCGTGAAACCCCCGGCGCCCCACAACGAAGGAAGCCACCCGCCGAGCGTGGAGCCGATGACCATTCCGATCATGATCAACCGCTTGTCGCTCACGGCGCGGCGCTAGCCCTTCGATCCGGACTTGCGCGGCGCGAGCCATCTCTCCTGCCCCACCAGCAGGAGCAGCGTGATCAGAACGGCGAACGGAAGGAGCGCCAGCAGATCGGCGCGCGGACCGTTGAAGAACGGATTGTGCACGTTGGCCCAGTCGGTCAACGCGATGTCGGTCTTCTCGAGCACGCCGGCCATGAAGGCGATGACGATGCCGGCGATCGCACCGCCGGCGATGTAGCCCGAGGCCATCAGCACGCCCGGGCTGCGGTCGGCGTCGGCGGCGAGCTGCTCCTCGCTCAGATTGCGGCCGGCGAGCTGCCTCCGCCGCCCCCGATCCACCAGCCAGCGCACGGCTCCGCCCAGGAAGATCGGCGACGACGACGACAGCGGCAGGTACACGCCGACCGCGAACGCCAGCGAGGGGATGCCGCTCATCTCCAAGACGATCGCGATCATGACGCCGAACAGCACCAGACCCCACGGCAACTTGCGATCGAGAATGCCGCGGATGATGTACGACATCAGCGTCGCCTTGGGCGCGTCGAACTTGCGCACTTGAGTGCCATCGGGCCGCTGGCGCAGCGTGCCGTTGATGCCCGGATCCACCAGCCACACCGCGTTGCCCGAGTCATCCACCAGGTACTTGCCGGCCGGCCCGCCGACGTCGTCGATCTTCTGCCAGACCCGATACGTGCGCGTGTCGTCCTTGGCTTGAACCCCGCGCAGCCCTTCGCGGGCCTGCGGCAGCGTCGAGACGTCGGTGTGCATCCCGGCGGGCGCCACGCGCGAGACCGGCATGTAGATGGTCGAGGCCTCGTTGAGCTTGAGCAGGATCGGCCCGAGGATCAGCGACGAGAGCAGCGCGCCGATCAGGATCGAGACCTGCTGCCATTTCGGCGTTCCGCCCACCAGGAACCCGGTCTTCAGGTCCTGCGAGGTCGCGCCACCGTTGGACGCGGCGATGCACACGATGCCGCCGACCGAGAGC
The DNA here is from genome assembly GCA_035498555.1 of Candidatus Sulfotelmatobacter sp. Taxonomy (NCBI): domain Bacteria; kingdom Pseudomonadati; phylum Acidobacteriota; class Terriglobia; order Terriglobales; family Candidatus Korobacteraceae; genus Candidatus Sulfotelmatobacter; species Candidatus Sulfotelmatobacter sp. The sequence continues at coordinate 4,402 of DATKAB010000135.1, read as the reverse complement.
GCGGTCACGTAGTAGAGCCCGCCGGTCCATCCGACCAGCAGGAAGATCAGGCAGGTGAGCAGCAGCGTCGCGACCGTCATGCCCGAGATCGGGTTCGACGACGAGCCGATCTCACCGGTGAGTCGCGACGACACCGTGACGAACAGGAAGCCGAAGATCACGATCAGGAGCGCGCCGACCAGATTCATGTGGAGCGGTGGCGAGAGCATGATGGCCAGCACCAGCACCACGATGCCGCCCAGCACGAAGCTCATCGGCAGGTCGTGCTCGGTGCGGTGCGGGTCGGCCTGGCCGCGCGCCGCGCCCACGTCCTTCAGGCCCTGGCGCAGGCCGCTCCAGATCAGGGGAATCGAGCGCATCAGGCTGATGATGCCGCCGGCCGCGACCGCGCCGGCACCGATGTAGAGCACGTAGGCGCTGCGGATCTGATTCGGGCTCATGTCGTGAATCGGGATCGTGCCGGGTGCGAGCGGGCCGGGAATCGATGAGCCGAAGAACTTGATCAGCGGGATCAGAACCAGGTAGGCGAGCACACCGCCCGCGCACATGATCGAGGCGATCTTCGGACCGATGATGTAGCCGACGCCGAGCAGCTCGGGCGAGATCTCGGCCGCGACCGAGCCCGCTTCGAACGGCTTGGCGAATACTTTCTCGGGCGTGTCCTTCCAGCCCTTCAACGCCTCCATCGCGGTCTTGTAGAGCAGGCCGATTCCGAAGCCGGTGAAGATGGTGGTGGCCGAGACCCCGCGCTCGAGGCCGGTAGCCTCCGCGTGCGCCTCCTGCGAGGCCGCGGCGCGCGATTCGGCCGAGGCGCCGGCCTTCAGCACCTCGGCGCAGGCCGTGCCCTCGGGGTACTTGAGCTTGCCGTGCTGCTGGACGATCAGCGCGCGGCGGAGCGGAATCATCATCAGGATGCCGAGCAGCGCGCCCAGCGCCGCCACCAGGGCCACGCGCGTCAGCTCGAGGTTGAATCCCAGGATCATGATCGCCGGCATGGTCACGCCGACGCCGAACGCGATCGACTCTCCGGCCGAGCCCGCGGTCTGGACGATGTTGTTCTCGAGAATGGTGGCGTCGCGCACGCCGAACTTGGAGAGCAGGCGGAAGAGCGTGATCGAGATCACCGCGACCGGGATCGAGGCGCTGACCGTCAACCCGACCTTGAGCACCAGGTAGAGCGACGACGCGCCGAACACCATGCCGAGCAGCGCGCCCACGATCACCGCGCGCGGGGTGAATTCCGGCAGCTTCGCTTCGGCCGGGATGTAGGAAGCGAAGGGTTCCGGCGGCGCTTCCGCCACCTTCAGTGCCGGGGTCGCGATGGTCGGCCTCCTCGGGCGCGCGCCACGGACCGGGCGCGAGTTCCGGGACTCTAGGCAGAGTGATCGTGCGGGTCAACGGGGCCGATCGGGCACACCCCGCACGCGCCTCATCCCCACGCGCGACGCTCCGCCGCCCGAATCTGCGTCCGTCGGCGCGAACTCCGCGCCGGGAGGAATTGCGCGGCGAACGCGCTGAATCGCGCCATCGCGGCACCACCACGCTTCAACCTTTCTGCCACAACCACGCTCCAATGGGCGTATCGCGAAGACGCCGTCCCCGTGCCCTGGAGAGTGTCATGCGTCGTCTCGTGTTCGCCTCGCTGCTGCTCGGTTTCGCGCTGCCCGCGCTGGCCGATCCCGCCCCGGACACGTCGCACGTGGTCCACGCCACGCTCACCGCTTCCGGCATCACCGTCGACGGTGTGCTCAACGAGCCCGTGTGGCAGACCGCCCCGGCCTGCAGCAACTTCGTCCAGCGTGATCCGGTCGAGGGCGCCCGGCCGTCGCAGCGGACCGTGGTGCGCGTGCGCTACGATCGCGACGCGCTCTACGTGGGCGCGCGCATGTACGACTCTTCGCCCGATTCGATCGTGAGCGAGCTGTCGCGGCGCGACGGCGGCACGCGGTCGGATCGCTTCTTCATCTATCTCGATCCCTACTACGACCGGCGCAGCGGCTATTACTTCGCCGTCAATGCCGCCGGCACCCAGTTCGACGGCACGCTCTACAACGACGGCTGGTCCGACGACTCGTGGGACGGGGTGTGGGAAGGCAAGGCGCGAAGGGACGCGCAGGGCTGGACGGTGGAAATGAGGATCCCGTTCTCGCAGCTTCGCTTTTCCAAGGCCGAGGCGCAGAGGTGGGGCATCAACTTTTGCCGCGAGATGGGGCGCGGCTTCGAGAACATCTATTACGTCTGCCGGCCGCGGAAGTCGGGCGACTTCGTCTCGCTCTTTCCCACCCTGACCGGCATCGAGCACGTGCGCCCGACCAGCGCGATCGAGATTCTGCCCTACGGCACCTCCAAGGTCGAAGTCATGCCGAGCGGCGTCACCGATCCGTTCCACACCAGTCCCAAGACCACTCCCAACGGCGGCGGCGACTTACGCATGCCGATGGGCGGCAAACTGACCCTCAACGCCACCGTCAATCCCGACTTCGGCCAGGTCGAGGTGGATCCCGCGGTGGTCAACCTGAGCGACGTGGAGACCTTCTTCCCCGAGAAGCGGCCGTTTTTCGTCGAAGGCAGTTCGATCTTCGACGCCGGGCAGCAGGGCGCCACGGACTACTGGGGCTTCAACTTTCCCCAGCCGACGTTCTTCTACTCGCGCCGCATCGGCCACGCGCCCGAAGGTGCGCTGCCCGACAACACCGCGTATTCCGATGTTCCGACCGGCACCACCATCCTGGGTGCGGCCAAGCTGAGCGGAAAGATCTCGCAGGACGTGAATTTCGGGACCCTGAGCGCGCTCACCTCGCGCGAGAACGCGCAGGTCCAGTTGAGTGACAACACCGAGGTGCAACCGCAGGTCGAGCCCCTCGCCTACTACGGCGTGGCGCGAGCGCTCAAGGAATTCCCGGAGCGCCGGAACGGCCTCGGGCTCCTCACCACCTTCGCCTACCGCGACCTGAGCGATCCCACCGTGCGCGATCAGTTCAACCGTGCCGCGCTCGCCGGCATCGTGGACGGCTGGCATTTCCTCGACCACGGCAAGGTCTGGGCGCTGTCGGGCTGGGCAGGCGGCAGCCTCATCACCGGAACCGCCACCGACATCGCCAACATCCAGACCGATCCGCGTCACTACTTTCAGCGTCCCGACGCGAAGAGCTATTCCTTCGATCCCGGCGCCACCTCCCTCGCCGGCAGCGGCGCGCGCGTGTGGCTCAACAAGGAAAAGGGCAACTGGCTCAGCAACTCGGCGATCGGCTACATCGGCCCCGGCTTCGAAGTCAACGACATGGGATTCGAGAGCCGCGCCGACATCATCAACGAGCACCTGGGCGGCGGCTACCGTTGGACCGAGCCCACCAAGCACGTGAAGAACCACATGCTGCTCGGCGCGGTGTTCGCGAGCCAGAACTTCGACGGCGATCTCACCTCGGCCGGCGTGTGGGGGCGTGGATTCTGGTGGTACACGAACAACTGGACCTTCAACTCGAGCTTCGCCTACAACCCCGAAACCGTGAACCCGCGGCGCAGCCGTGGCGGCCCCTTGATGCTCAACAAACCCGGCTACGAGATCAATCTGTTCGGCGACACCGATGGCAGCCGCAAGCGCTACTACAACGTGAGCTTCTACGAGTACCTGCAGCCCGAAGAGAACTCGTTCGTCTACAGCTTCTACCCCTACTTCACGTACAAGCCGGCCTCCAACATCAAGCTCGACATCGGCCCGGGATACGACAGCTCGCGCGACGGCGCGTTCTACGTGGCGACCATCCCGGACCCCGCTGCCACTGGGACCTACGGCAGTCGCTACGTGTTCGCCCGGCTCGATCAGCAGATGATCTCGGCCAACATCCGGCTCAACGTCTCGTTCACGCCGACTATGAGTCTTCAGTCCTACGGGCAGCCCCTGATCGCAGTCGGTCGCTACTCCGACTACAAGGAGCTGGCGCGACCGAAGAGCCTCGACTTCATCGGACCGGGTGCCGGCGCCTGGACCTACGATCCCGCGACCGGCGAGTTCGATCCCGATGGCCCGGTTGGCCCGACCGCCCCCACGGTCAACGACTTCAACACCAAATCGCTGCGCGGTAACGCGGTGTTCCGATGGGAGTACATGCCGGGCTCGGCGCTGTATCTGGTGTGGACGCAACAGCGGAGCGACTACGAATCGACGCCCGAATTCAACGTCGGCCCGTCGTTCTCACGGCTGCTGGGCGCCTCGGCGGACAACATCTTCCTCGCCAAGCTCACCTACTACATGCATCTCTAAGGTCATGCTCCGAAGATTGGTGATGGTGCAGGACGTGCAGGGACTGACCCTGCATGTCGCCAGCGGGTCGCTTCTCGCCCCCATTCTGCCCCAACCCATCCTGTTGCCACCACCGCACTAGCGGGATCGGCTGGCGCTGGG
>DATKAB010000134.1 GCA_035498555.1 Candidatus Sulfotelmatobacter sp. | reverse complement strand
GGGCGGCGCCCAGGCCGGAGCGCGCCACTGGGCGCGGCTTCGCGAGCGGGACGGCGCACCCCCCTGGCGCGCGCTGCCGATTCCCGACCCGCTCCTGTCCGCCCACCTGGTCCGGTTGTCGAGCCTGCAGGCGTCGTGGCTCGTGGTGCCGGCGGCGGCGTTGTTGTTCGCGGCGGCCGGCGTGCTTCCCGCTCCGTGGCTGGTGGCACTGGGCGCCGGCTTTCTCGCCGCCGGCTTTCTGCTCACGCGCTTCGCATGCGCGCTCGCGCTGAGCGCGGCGGCGTGGCAAAGCGAGGGCGCCGAGGCACGACTCCACGGTGCGCTGGCGCGCGCGCTGTCGAGCGCCAGTCGGGGCCGCACGAGCCGGCGCCTTCGCGCGGCGAGCTGGCGGCGCATGCGAGCGTGGGTCGCGCTGTGGAGAAACGACGCGCGGCTCGCCTGGCGCGTGCCCGAGATCCGCCGGCGCCTGTTCCTGGCGACGGCCGCGATGGCGCTTTCCTGGCTCGCCTGGCGCCTTCCGGGCGCCGAGAACGCCGCGCACATCGTGGCGTTCGCGACCTCGCTGTTCGCCGCCGCGACCGTGGCCGAGTGGTTGATCGCGGTGATTGGCGCGGACCCCGCGGACGTGCTCCGCCATCTGCCGATCGGACTCGGCGCCGCGTGGGGAGCGCGCATCATGTGGGCGCTGCTCGCGAGCGGCGCGCTTCTCGCCGGACATGCGCTCGCGGCGCATTCGCTGCCACCCCCGGTGCTGCGATTCTTCCTCACTTGGATCGCGCTGTCGTCGCTGGCCATCACCACCCTCGGCGTCAACTACGGGGTCTCGCTCTACCCGCGCACCCAACAGGCGCAGCGCCTGCTCACGCTCTCCCTCGGGCTGTCCATGGCGGCCAGCCTGATGATCCCGCTGATGGGCTGGATCGTGCTGCTCACCGCCGTGCTCCACTCGCTCCGGCGTGTGGCGCGCTGGCGATCCGCCGAGGAGCGCTGATGCTCGAGCTCGAGCACCTGTCCCGCCGCTACGGCGATCGCCTGGCGCTGGATGACGTTTCACTCACCGTACGCGCGGGCGAGCGGGTCGGCCTGCTGGGGCCGAACGGCGCGGGCAAGAGCACGCTCTTGCGCATCGCCGCCGGCGTGCAGCCGCCCGATTCGGGCGTGGTCCGCATCGCCGGCGAGGATCTCGGCGCGGCCCCGATCGAGGCCAAGCGGAAGCTCGGCTACGCCGCCGAGGAACCGGCCTTCTACGAGAACCTGTCGGCGGACGAGTATCTCGCGTTCGTGTCCGGCATTCGTGGACTCGATCCCGAAGCGTCGCGGCGTCGCGCGCTCGCGCTCGCCGAGTCGCTCGGCCTCGCCGACCGCTTGAACGAGCCGGTGCGAGGCTTCTCGCATGGCATGCGCAAGAAGCTGTCGTTCCTGGCCGCGGTGCTGCACCAGCCGCCGGTGCTGCTGTGCGACGAGGCGCTCGAAGGTTTCGATGCCGGCGCGGCGCTGGCCGCCAAGCAGCTGCTCCGCGACATGAGCCACGACGGCGCCGCGATCCTGTTCTCGAGCCATGTCACCGAGAGCATCGAGCGCCTCTGCGACCGCGTGGTGCTCTTGTGGAGGGGCCGCGTCGCGCGCACACTGGAGCGCGCCGCGTGGGGCGGCCCCGACCACGGCCCGACCCCTCTCGAACGCGAGCTCCTCGCCCTTCTCACGGAGAACTGAATGAAGCGCCTTCGCCCCATTCTGATGCCTGCTCTGCTGCTCCTCGTCGCCGTGACCGCGCGCGCCGGCCTACCGCCCACCCGCACCCAGATGATCCTGCGCGAGGCCGGCGATCCGGCCGATCTGCGCCAGAGGCTTCGCGCGTTCACGTCCCAGGCGAGCGGCATCGACGCCGGCGAGGCCCACTATTACCTGGCCTCGAGCTACTCGCGGGCTTCCCAGCCCGAGAGCGCGCTCGCGCACTGGCGGCTGTCGAGATCGCTGCGCGGCTCCAATTCCGACCTCGCCGCGCTCGCCGAAGCGTTGATGAAGCGCGCGCGTCCCGGCGACGTCGAGGAGGCGCTGGGCATGGTGACGCCCGCGCTGGCCGAGGCGCGAGCGCTCAACGACAACTCCACCGCCGAGCTGCAGGGACTGCTGGGATGGGGGAAATACCTGTCGGGCGACGTCGCCGGCGCGAAGAGCCAGCTGGATCAGGTGGCGGATCAGATCGGACACTCGCGCGCCTGGCGCCAGCGCTATGCGCTGGTGCTGCAGAAATCGGGCGACGCGATCCACGCCATTCAAACGCTTCGACCGGTCGCCATCGCCTGCCGTGGCCAGGATCCCGACGTCATGCAGATCCTGAACGACGCGGCCGCGACCTTCGGCCGGGCCGACGCGATGCAGAAGGACGTGACCGATCAGATCGCGGCGCGCGACGCCATCGAGAATCGCGCCATCGGGCGCATGCAGGGTCAACGGATGAGCTTCGCCGGCGCCGACGGCTACCCGCTGGCCGGCGTGGCGCTGATCCCGTCCGGCGTCGCTCGGCCGCGCGCCGCGGTGGTGCTGCTCGCGCCCGGCGACACGATCGCGGCTTACGACAGCCTGGCCGCCGGCCTCGAGCGCAGCGGCTTCGCGGTGCTGCTGGCGTGGGTGCGTGGCTCGGGATTCTCGGTCGCGCCGAGCTGCCCGCTGCCCGAATCGTGGGACGGTCGTGAGGAGGCGCTCATGCGCCAGACCGGCCGGGACGTGCGCGAGGCGGTGCGCGCGCTGGCCGCACAGGCCAGGGCCGACACCTCGGCGATCCTGGTGGGCGGCGCCGGTTCCATGGCGATGGCCGCGGCCCTCGCCGCGGCCGCCGACCGGCGGGCGCGCGCGCTGGTGCTGCTGAGCCCCGATCCCGATCCGGTGGATCGCGGATTCCTGCGCGCGACGCTGGCGCGCCGAAAGATGCCGGTGTTCTTCCAGCAGACGCCCGAGGACTTTCCCAACTACGAGATCATCGACATGGCTTTTCACGCCTGCGACGAATCGAACTCGCGCGTGAGCGACGGCCGCTCCTTCGGGCACGGAGCGGTCGCGTTTCGTCAGGACCCCAGAGTCATGCCGCGGTTCTCGGAGTGGCTGCAGGCGGCGATGAAGGTTCCCGCGAAGAGCGCCGCTCCACCTCCAGCACCGCGAAAAGGATGAGCGCCGCGCCCGCCCACCAGCGGGCCACGAAGCGCTCGCCGCCGGCGGTCACCGCGAAGATCAGCGCGAACACCGGCTCGAGCGCGAGCAGCAGCCCCACGCGGCCGGGAGACAGAGTCTGCTGGGCGCGCAGCTGGAGCAGCGGCGCCAGCACGCTGCCGGCGAGTGCGAGGTAGCCGAAGCGCGCCCATCCGGCGGGCGAGAGCGCGGCCAGCTGGCGCACCGCCAGCGCCGCGCGCGGCGAAAGCATCAGCGCCACCGCCGCGGATTGGACCGTGGCGAGCGCGACCGGATCCACGCGACCGGCGAGCCGGCCCACCCAGGCGACGCCGAGTCCGTAGCACAGAGCGCCCGCCATCGTGACGGCCTCGCCCCAGCCGAGGCGAAAGCGCGAGTCGAGCGAGAGCAGCGCGGCGCCGGCGAGGGCCAGCGCCAGCCCGGCGAGCAGCGTGCGCCCCGGCCGCTGGCCGAGCACCGGCCACGCGAACAGTCCCGCGAACATCGAGCCGGCGCAGGTGAGGAACGCGGAAGAGCCGGCGCTGGTCGCGGTGAGGCCGATCGCCTGCAGCAGGTAGCAGGCGCCGTAGAGCAGTCCGGAGATCACCGCCACCGCGAAGAGTTCGCGCGGCGGCGCCGCGCGGCGGCGCGCCATCAGCAGCCCGAGCAGAACGGCGGCGACCGCGAAGCGGCCGAACACCAGCGCGCCGGGATCGAGGGCGTGGAGCGAGTCGCGGATCACCACGAAGGTGGCGCCCCACAGCAGCGTGGCGCCCACCATGGCCGCCACGCCGCGCACCTGCCCCGGCGCCGCGCTCATGCGCGCCGGCGCGCGGTCACCGCCGGACCGGCCGGCCGCGCGTCATGCCTCGCTCGCCTCGTCGTCCTCGCTCACCACGCGGGTGACGCCGGCCACGGCGTCGGGAAGCAGCTCGCCTTCGGTGGGCTTCAGGTCCACCAGCGTCACGCCCTGCGTGTTGCGTCCCATCACCGAGATGCCCTTCACCGGCATGCGGATCATCTGGCCGCCCTTGGTGATGATCATCAGCTCGTCCCCGTCCACCACTTCCTTCACCGCGACGACGAAACCGTTCCGCTCGGTGGTCTTGATGGTGATGATGCCCTTGCCGCCGCGGTGCGAGACCCGATATTCGGCGATCTCGCTGCGCTTGCCGAAGCCGTGCTCGGTCACCGCCAGCAGCGTCGCCTGGCGCTTCACGCCCACCATACTCACCACCTCGTCCTCGTCGTCGTCGAGCGTCACCGCCTTCACCCCGTAGGCGGTGCGGCCCATCGGGCGCACCTCGTTCTCGTGGAAGCGGATCGCGAGTCCCTTCTTCTTGGCCAGGATCAGGTCCTGCGTGCCGTCGGTGACGATCGTCTCGAACAGCGCGTCGCCTTCTTCGAGCAGGACGGCGTTGATGCCGGCCTTGCGGACGTTGCCGTAGGCCGAGAGCACGGTCTTCTTGATCAGGCCCTTGCGGGTCGCGCACACCAGATAGTGCTGGTCGTCGAACTGCTTGACCGGCACCACCGCCTGCACGCGTTCCTCGCGGCCCATGCCCTCGAGATGGTTGACCAGCGGGCGCCCCTTGGCCATGCGGCCGGCCTGCTCGATCTCGTGCACCTTGAGCCAGTAGCAGCGGCCGCGGTCGGTGAGGATCAACAGATAGGCGTGGGTGTTGGCGATGAACAGGTGCTCGATGTAGTCCTCTTCCTTGGTGCGCGCGCCGATCACGCCCTTGCCGCCGCGGCGCTGCGAGCGGTACGACGTCAGCTCCTGGCGCTTGATGTAGCCGGCGTGCGAGATCGTGATCACCATGTCCTTCTGCTCGATGGTGTCTTCGTAGCCGATCTCGCCCTCTTCCACGACGATCTGGGTGCGGCGCTCGTCGCCGAACTTCTCCTTCAGGCGCTTCACCTCGTCCGAGATGATCGCCAGGATCTTCTTCGGGTTGGCGAGGATCGAGCGCAGCTGCTCGATGAGCTGGATGACCTCCAGGTACTCCTGCTCGATTTTGGCGCGCTCGAGCCCGGTGAGGCGCTGCAGCCGCATGTCGAGGATGGCGTTGGCCTGGACCTCGCTGAGCTTGAATTGCTGCATCAGGCCGGCCCGCGCGGTGTCCACGTCCTTCGAAGCGCGGATCAGAGCGATCACGGCGTCGAGATGGTCGAGGGCGATCTTGAGCCCCTCGAGGACGTGCGCGCGCCGCTCGGCCTCGGCGAGATCGAACTCGGTGCGACGGCGCACCACGTTCTGGCGGTGCCGCACGTACTGGTCCAGCAGGCCGCGCAGGTTCAGGACCTGGGGCCGATTGTCGACCAGCGCCAGCATGATCGCGCCGAAGGTGCTCTGCAGCGGCGAGTGCACGAACAGCTGGTTCAGGACCACCTTGGGATTCGCGTCCTTCTTCAGCTCGATCACGATCCGGAGTCCGTCGCGATCCGACTCGTCGCGGAGGTCGCTGATCCCGGTGAGGCGGCCCTCGCGCACCAGATCGGCGATCTTCTCGAGCAGCGCGGCCTTGTTCACCTGGAACGGGATCTCGGTCGCCACCAGGCTCATGCGCCCGCCACGGCCCTCCTCCACCTGAACGCGTGCGCGCATCTTGATCAGGCCACGCCCGGTGAGCAGGCAGTCGCGGATGCCCTGGGTGCCGTAGATGATGCCGCCGGTCGGGAAGTCGGGCCCTTTCACCAGCTGCAGGAGCTGTTCGAGCGTGACCTCGGGCTCGTCGATCACGCGCACGATCGCGTCGCAGATCTCGGAGAGATTGTGCGGCGGCACTTCGGTCGCCATCCCCACCGCAATGCCCGAGCAGCCGTTGATCAGCAGATTCGGCACCACGCCCGGCAGCACCACCGGCTCCTCGCGCGTCTCGTCGTAGTTGGGCCGGAAGTCGACGGTGTTCTTCTCGAGGTCGGCGAGCATCTCGACCGCCAGCGGCGTGAGGCGCGCCTCGGTGTAGCGCATGGCCGCGGGAGCGTCGCCGTCGATGCTGCCGAAGTTCCCCTGGCCGTCCACCAGCGGGTAGCGCATCACCCAGTTCTGCGCGAGCCGCACCAGCGTCGGATAGACCACCTGCTCGCCGTGCGGGTGGTAGTTGCCCGAGGTGTCGCCGGCGATCTTCGCGCACTTACGGTACGGCCGGCCGGGCGCAAGGTTGAGATCGTTCATCGCGACCAGGATGCGTCGCTGCGACGGCTTCAGGCCGTCCCGCACGTCGGGCAGCGCGCGTGACACGATGACCGACATCGAGTAGTCGATGTACGAACTCTTCATCTCCTGCTCGATGCTGGTATCGACGATCTTCGAGCGGTCGTTCAATGGCATGTCGGCTTTCCGTGGTCGGCGGCGGCGTTCCCCGCCCGCGTCATGGTTTGGAACCGAAGTGCCAGCCCCACTCGAGGGCGGCACTCATGTAGCGGTCTACGCGATCGTTCAGCAGGCGGTGGTAGATCACCACGACGCCCAGCGTGTGGACTTTCTGGATCGGCCGGCGAATGCCGAGGCCCAGGGTGTAGCCCGCGGTGCTCACCGCGTCGGTCACCACGCCATAGGCGTCGTCCTGGATGCGCGCATAGCTCCAGGTGCCGGTCGCGTACGGATGCCACGTGAAGCTGGATGGCGGCTCGATGTCGAATCGCCACGCCGCGCCGTACACCCAGCGATGGTTCTGCTGGTAGGTGCCGAGCGAAACGCTGGGATTGCCGGCGTCCTGATAGGTCCCGAGCGTGGTGCCCATGTCGTCGCCGAATGCGGTGATGCCGAACGCCAGCGGGCCCTCCACCGGCCACATGCCGGCGAGTGCCAGCGAGAAGCCGCCGTCGCCCGGCTCGCCCGACACCGCGAACGTCCCGCCGGCGCCGATCTCGAGATCGGGCCAGGCCGCGGCGGCCGCGGGCCGGGCGATCGCCACCGTCGCCAGGACCGCGACCGCCAGTGCCGGAAGCCGGCGCGTCATCAGACGTCGAGGTTCCGCACGGTCAGGGCGTTCTCCTCGATGAACTGGCGGCGCGGCTCCACCTGCTCGCCCATCAGGATGGTGAAGATGCGATCGGCCTCGACCGCGTCCTCGGAGGTGACCTTGAGCAGCGTGCGCGTCTCGGGATCCATGGTGGTGCGCCAGAGCTGGTCGGGGTTCATCTCGCCGAGGCCCTTGTAGCGCTGCACCATCACGTTCTTCTTGCCGGCGCGCGCGATGGCCTCGTCGCGCTCCTTCTCGTTGAAGCAGTAGGTCTCTTCCTTGCCCGACTTCACCATGAACAGCGGGGGCTGCGCGATGTAGACGTGGCCGGCGTCCACCAATTGCCGGAGCTCGCGGTAGAGGAAGGTGAGCAGCA
>DATKAB010000133.1 GCA_035498555.1 Candidatus Sulfotelmatobacter sp. | reverse complement strand
GTCGCGCCAGCCGAACGGCGTGAGATAGAAGGGCGGCGGATTCCCGGGCATCAACCGCGAGAGTGTCTCGTGCGTGATGCGTCCGAACGCGTTGTTCTCGAACCCGTCCCAGACGTTGAAAACCAGCTTTCCGCCCGGGTTCAGCACCCGCCGCGCCTGGCGCGCCGCGACCACCTTGTCGGGAAAGAACATCCAGCCGAACTGGCAGAGCACGATGTCGAAGCTGTGTTCCAAGAACGGCAGCTCGGTGGCATCCACGGTCTGGAGCACCACGCGGCGGTCCGCACCCACTCGCTGCCGAGTCAGCTCGAGCATCGGCGCGTTGAGATCGGTGGCGGTGAGCAGGCCGTCCGGCGGCAGCGCGGCGAGCAGGTGTTGCGTGACGGCGCCCGTGCCGCAGGCCAGTTCGAGCACGGCACGGGCGCCGCTCGCGCGGAAGCGCCGCTCGAGATCGCGGGCGTAGGGCTCGAAGATCACCGGCACCAGATACCGGTCGTAGAACTCGGGGATCGAGCCGGTGAAGGCCGAGGCTTCGGCGGTCATGTCAGTCTTTCAACCCGCTCGCGACGAATGCCGGCATCGGCAGCGGCAATTCGCCTCCGTGCAGCCACCGCCTGCAGCTGGTCTTGAGCTCGGCGCGGATCGCCGCGAGCGCCTCGGGCGTCTGCCCGTGCAGCAATCCCGCGGTGCGCACCGTGCCGTCGTAGTAGGCCTCGAACAGTTCGTCGGACGATTTCACCCGCCAGGTCATCGGCTGCTCGACCACCTTCACGTCCACGAATCCGGCCTCGGCGAGCGCGCCGCGCAGCGTGTCGGGGCGTGAAAACGTGTCGAACGGCGGAGCGGCGGGCAGCTCGACGTCGGTTCGACCCCGCGCGCGGATCGCGTCGTTGATCAGACCGAACGCCACCGCGCGGTCGAAGCCCACCCACCAGCTGATGGCGAGGCGGCCGCCGTCCTCCAGCACGCGAAAGGCCTCGCGGAGCGCCGCCGCCGGGCGCCCGAGATGACCGATCAGGAACGACATGGTCACCGCGCCGAACACCCGATCCGGAAACTCGAGCGCCTCGGCGTCGGCAATTCGGAACGCCACGGTCGGATAGGACTGCGACGCCAGCTCGACCATCTCGGGAGACAAATCGCAGCCGGTGACGCGCGCACCGCGCGCCGCGGCCATCCCCGCCACATATCCGGGCCCGCTCGCGACGTCGAGCACGCGCGTGTCGCGCTTCACGCCCGCCGCGTCGAGCAGAGCGCCCGCGATCTGCGAGGTGAGCCGGCCGAATTCGGAGTGATAGGTGTGCGCGGCCGCCTGCCAGCCTTGCAGCTCGAAGGCCTTGAAGGCCTCGGGAACCGGGGATTCGGGCACGGGCATGGCGGGGGATCGTAACATGCGTGCGACGGCGCAGGCCGGGAGCATGCGGCGTCGCGGCCGGCACGATTTCGACCGAACCCCCCAAACTGATTTGCGCCGCGGCCGCGCCCCTGCTTCAATGCTCGGCCGCATGCTCACGGTCGCCATCCCTCGCGAAACGATGCCGGGCGAGACCCGGGTCGCGCTCATCCCCCAGACCGTTCCCGCGCTCGTCAAGGCCGGGCTGGCGGTTCGAGTGGAAGCCGGCGCCGGCGAAGCGGCCGGATTCCTCGATTCGGAATACCGCGAGGCCGGCGCTTCGATCGCCGCCACGGCCGCCGAGACTCTGGCCGGCGCCGACGTCGTGCTCAAGGTGCGCGAGCCACAGACCCTGCCGGGCGGCGGCCACGAGGCCGACCTGATCCGCGAGGGGGCGCTGCTGATCGGCTTCCTCAATCCGCCGGCCAACGCCGCGCTGTTCGAGCGACTCGCGGCGCGGCGCATCATCGCCTTCGCGCTCGAGAAGCTGCCGCGCATCTCGCGCGCGCAGAAGATGGATGTGCTGTCGTCGATGAGCACGGTGGCCGGCTACAAGGCGGCGCTGCTCGCCGCCGACGCGCTGCCGCGATTCTTTCCGCTGCTGATGACCGCCGCCGGCACCGTGGCGCCGGCCAAGGTGTTCGTGCTGGGCGCCGGCGTCGCCGGTCTCCAGGCGATCGCGACCTCGCGCCGGCTCGGCGCGGTAGTCTCGGCGTTCGACATCCGCCCGGCGGTGCGCGAAGAAGTGCAGAGCCTCGGCGCCACCTTCGTCGCCGCCGATCAGGCCGACGAATCGCACGTCGCGGCCGGCGGCTACGCCAAGGAGCTCTCCGAGGAGCAGAAGACGCGCGAGCGCGAGCTGGTGGCGAAGCACGTGCAGCAGAGCGACGCCGTCATCACCACTGCGGTGGTGCCGGGCCGGCGCGCACCGGTGTTGGTGACCGCCGCGATGGTGCAGGCGATGCGGCGCGGTTCGGTGATCGTGGATCTGGCCGGCGAATCGGGCGGCAACTGCGAGCTGACCGAACCGGGGCGCGACGTGGTGAAGCACGGCGTGATGATCCGCTCGCCGCTCAATCTGGTGGCGCAAATGCCGACTCACGCCAGCCAGATGTACGCGCGCAACGTCAGCGCGCTGCTGCTGCATCTCGTCAAGGACGGGCAGCTCAAGCTCGACTGGAACGACGAGATCACGCGCGACACTTGCGTGACGCGGCCGGCCGAAGCCGCGGCTTCGTCGGGCGCGCCGTCGGCGGCGGCCGCGGGAGCGCGCTCGTGAGCACCCAGCTCCTCACCGAGATCTACGTCTTCGTGCTGGCGGTGTTCGTGGGCTTCGAGGTGATCTCCAAGGTGCCGGTGGTGCTGCACACCCCGCTCATGTCCGGCACCAACGCCATCCACGGCATCGTGGTGGTGGGCGGCATCCTGGTGCTCGGCAACGCGCACCATCCGGTCGAGTTCGCGCTGGGGTTCGCGGCCGTCGTCTTCGGCGCCATGAATCTGGCCGGCGGTTTCGTGGTCACCGATCGAATGCTCGAAATGTTCAAGGGCAAGCCGCGGGTCAAGAAGTGACCGAGCACGAGGTGCCGACCGCGGTTCATCTCGCCTATCTGGCGGCGGCGATCCTGTTCATCCTCGGCCTGCGCCGCCTGAGCTCGCCGGCCACCGCGCGCTCCGGCAATCTGTGGGCGGCGTTCGGCATGGGCATCGCGGTCATCGCCACGCTGTTCCTCCCCGGCATCGGCAACGTCGGCTGGATCGTGGCGGCGATCGCAATCGGCGCG
>DATKAB010000132.1 GCA_035498555.1 Candidatus Sulfotelmatobacter sp. | reverse complement strand
GGATTCCAGCTCTCGTTGTCGTAGATACGCGTGATCTTGTAGCGCCCCTGCTCGATCGCGAAGTCCGCCCCCAGCAGCCCGCCGTGGATCTCGGGCACCTCGGGCGCGTCGCCGCCACGCACGTACGAGTGGCCGATCGAGATCTCGGCGCCCATCATGTCCATCAGGTAGTTGAGGTCGGCGCGGTGCCGCACGTAGGGCAGGAATTGCCCGTACCACTCACGCATCTTCGGCCAGTCGGCGCCGTGCATGTTGGGCACATAGAGGTAATCGCGCTGATTGCGCCAGTCCTCGGCGAAGATCTGCGCGAACTCGGCCTGCGGATCGAGCCACATGCGTAGCGAGTAGGTGAGCTTGCCCGAGCCGGCGGCCGGCGGTGCCTTGTCGGCGTCGACCAGGTACAGCGTCGGCGGCTGGGGCCGCGGCGGCGGGCCGCCCGGAATCAGCGGGGCGGGCGGCGTCGCGGCCCGGTAGACGAGCTTGTGCCGGTCGGCGCTCACCGCGTAGTCGGCCACGTCGCTGGCGAAAGTTTCCGCCTTCTTGTCGCCGATCTTGTAGCGCATCAGCGTGCCGTTGAGCCCGCCGAAGCCACCGCCACCGGGCGCGGTTTCGAGGAAGAAGACCGTGCTCGCGGCTCCGGCCTTGAGCAACGCGTAGGGCTTCTCTGGAACGCCCGGCACCGAGACGACGCGCGACTGCAGCCCGTCCAAGTCGATCGTGACCGGCGCGTTCGCGGCGCCGTCCTTCGCGCCGGCGCCGCCGGCATCCTTCGCCGGCGCAGCGCCCTTGGCCTCGGGCTTCCCGCCCTTGCCGCCGACTCTCGAATCCGCGCCGGCTCCACCGCCCGCTGACTCTCCGCGCGACGACGGCGCCGAGCCGACGCCCAAGTCCTCGTCGCTCTCGGGCAGGAAGGGGCTGGCGTCGCCCTTCTTCAGCACCGCCAGGTAGAGCCCGAAGTTCTCGGTGTGGTCGTAGGACGTCATGTCGAGCCACTGTGAGCGGAGCCCGAAATCGGTCGAGGCCAGGAACCACAGATACTTGCCGCTGGCATCGAACACCGGATACATCGCGTCGGCGAGCCCGTCGGTCACCTGGCGCGATTCACCGCTCGCCACGTCGGCGACGTAGATCGCGCGGAACAGCGAATTCAGGTGCGCGGCGTACGCGACGTAGCGCGAGTCGGGGCTCCAGGTCGGGAACATGGTGCGCGCCGGCACCATCCACGGATCGTTGCCGATCTGCTTGGCCTTGCCGCTGGCCACGTCCATCACCCAGACGTGCAGATTGGTGTCGTGATAGAGAATCTTCTTGGAGTCCGGCGACCACGACACCGTGTAGTAGTGGGTCGGGCTCGGCAGCGGGATCGCGCGTTGCGGCTTGATGCCGCTCTGGTCTTCGATGATCAGCTGGTATTCGCCCGAGCGGTCGCTGAACCAGCACACCGACTTGCCGTCCGGCGACCAGGCCGGATCGCGCTCCGCCGAGCCGCTCGAGCGCGTGAGATTGCGCGTATCGCCCTTTTCGGCGGGGATGGTGAAGATCTCGCCGCGCGCCTCGACCAGCACGCGCTTGCCGGTGGGAGAGATGGCGAGATTGGTGACCCACGGTGCGGCGTCCTGCCAGTGCGGCATCATCCACGGGAAGTCGCCGGTGGCGCTGATGTTGACGATGTGCTCGCTGCCGGTTGCCGGGTCCAGCTCGTGGATCACACCGGCCTGCTCGAACACCACCGCGCCCGCGCCGGCGTCGAGGGTCTTCACGTCGAAGTCGGTGAAATGGGTGGCCTGCGCCAGCGACTTGGTTTTCGTGTCGTAGCTCCAGACGTTCGCCACGCCGTCACGATCCGAGATGAAGTACACGGTGTCGCCGAGCCACGCCGGGCACATGTCCTTGGAGCCGTCCCACGGCGGCATCGTGGTCTCGAGCGTCTTCAGGTCGGTGATCCAGATCGCGCGATTCTGGCCGCCCCGGTAATTGCGGCGTTCCTCGTCCCACGAGTTGTTGAGGCGATAAGCGATGCGCGTGCCGTCGGGCGAGATCCCGCCCTGGTAGGCGCGCGGCAGCGGCAGCGGCTCTTCGGGCCCGCCCGCCGCGGGCACCGTCCAGAAGCGCGGCGCGGGACTCGGCGCCCAGGTGGCGCGGCCCGTCGCGAACACCACCGACCTGCCATCCGGCGTCCAGCCCTGCACTTCATCGGCGCCGGGATGCCAGGTGAGGCGCTTCGGCTCGCCCCCGCTCGACGGCACGACGTACACGTCGAGATTGCCGGCGTAGTCGCCGCTGAACGCGATCCACTTGCCGTCGGGCGAGAAGCGCGGATTGGAAGCCTGTCCCTGGAAGCTCGTCACCCGGCGCGCCGTGCCGCCGGCGCGATCCACGACCCAGATGTTCTGGGCGTAGGCGAACGCGATCTGAGTCGCGCTCACCGTCGGCGAGCGGAGCATCTTGGTCCACGCGGAGTCGGCGGCGATGGGGCACGCCGCCGCGAACAGGAAGAGCGGGGCGAGAGCAGGGAGCACGAAGCGTGGAAAACGCTGCGACATGGGGGAGCCTCCCGTGAGAAGGACGGATTCACCGGTCGCGGGCCGTCGGAGCGCCCGCGGCGGAACGATGGAAGCGGTGAATCGGGCAGTCTAGACCGGAGCGACTCGCTCCGCGACTCGCGGCCCGGTGGAGGATGAAGGCGGGAGCCGATCCTGCCGATACCTTATATATATGGCGCGAGGCGCTGGTTCCGCGCTCGGGAGGGTCTCGTGACGCAGAAGATCACCGTCAACGGCGTCAGCTACGACAGCGTCGCCGCCATGCCGCCCGACGTGCGGCAGCGCTACGAGAAGGCTCTGGCGAGCATTCCCGAGCTCGCGGGTCGCGACGGCGACGGCGTCCCCGAGATCGTGAAGCATCCGGGACTGTCGGTCCGCGCCGGGACCACGGTGAATCAGCGGTTCGTGGTCAACGGGGTCGAATACCAGGACCTCGCGTCGATGCCCGCCGACGCCCGTCAGGTCTACGACCAGGCGATGCAGGCCATGAAGGCTGGCGGCTCGAACGTCAAGAAGACCGAGATCAAGATCGGATTTCAGGTCAGTGGTCCGGGATTCAGCTTCAGCGCGGGGTCGGGCGCGCCGACGATGTCGCCTCTGTTTGGGGTGACCGACGCCGCCACCTCCGCCCGGCAATCCCTCCGGGCGCTGAGAGAGCAGAATGAAGCGCGCACAACCGCCTCCCAGGGCATCGTGCAATCCCCCGGGGCGAGACCCATCGAGCCGGGCTCGGCCGGCAGCGGCATCTTTCGCTTCGCCGTGATTCTCGCCCTGTGCATGACCGTCGGCATGGTGGTCTGGATTCTGACGCACGCGCGCTAAGGCCCTCGCGCGCTTCTGCCGATAACTCCGGTGTCCCTCCGTCTGCCGCGCTCGAGGCACCGAGTACCCGATCCGTGACGCCCGAAAACCCATTTACTCCGCTCCCCACGCCGGAATCGATTCTCGAAACCCTCGGTTTCACCGAGGCGTTGCGGCGCCTTGGCGAGAATCTCGGCGCCCGCGAACCGTTCCTGCTCATCACCGGCGAACCCGGCATGGGCAAGACCACGCTCGCTCAGCTCGCCATCGCGCGTTGGGGCTCGCGCGCCGCCGTCGCGCGGCTGGCGATGCCGCTCCACACCGGCGTCGAGCTGCTCGAAGAGATCCTGCACCGCCTGGGCGCCGAGTTCCCGGAGAGCGCCAGCCGGCCGAAGCTAGCGGCACGGCTCGAACTCCTGCTGGGTGAAACCGTGGTTCGGCAGCAGGTGGCCGTGATCGTGGTGGACGACGCGCATCACCTCTCGTCCGAGCTGCTGGAGGAGCTGCGCCTGCTGGTGAGCGCCGCCCAGCAGGCCGGCTGCAGGATCGAGGTGCTGCTGCTCGGGCCGCCCGCGCTGGAAGAGCGGCTCGAGCAGCCGGCGCTCGCCCCGCTGCGCCAGCGTGTGTCGGTGCGCGCGCATCTCGCGCCACTGTCGGCGGGAGAAGCGCGTCGCTACATCCGCCATCGGTTGGCGGCCGCGGGCCTCGATGGGGCGAAGATCTTCCCGCGCAAGACCTGCGCCGAAATCGCGGCGCAATCGTGCGGAGTACCGCGCGAGATCAACGCCCTCGCCGCCGAGGCGCTCCGCGTCGCGCGCGCCGCCGGCTCGGCCGCGGTCGAGCCGAGCCACGTGCGCGAGGCGCTCGCCACGCTGTCGGGCGCCCTGCCGAAGGGCGACGCCGAGGACGCGGCCGAGATCGCCGAAACCGTGGCCGAGGCGCTGGTGGTGGTGAAGAGCGAGCCGCGCAAGACCGCGGCCGCTGCGGCCCCGCCGAGCGCGGTGTTCGCGGTGCCGCCGCCCGCGCCGGCGGCTCCCGGCGCACCCGCTCCCGCCGCGCCGGCGGTGACGCCGACACCGGCGCCGCCGGTCGCGAAGGCTGCTGCGGCGCGGGTGGAGGTTCCGGTCGCGAAGGCTTCTGCAACGCCGGTGTCGGCTCCGGTCGCGAAGGCTTCTGCAACGCCGGCGGATCCCCCGGTCGCCAGGCCGGCTCCTGCGGCCACCGTGCCTCCGCCCGGTGATCCCTCGCGGGTGCGCGACAGCGTTCCCGGCGATGAGGAGTTCTCGAAACCCACGCCCGCGCCGCCCGCCAACTACACGCCGAGCGA
>DATKAB010000131.1 GCA_035498555.1 Candidatus Sulfotelmatobacter sp. | reverse complement strand
CGGACCCCAGGCGAACTTCCGCATCCCCCACAGCAGGATCAGAAACCCGAGGATCTGGGTGACGACCTGCCGGATGTCGATCAGATTTCCCATTGACCCCTTCCGACGAGTTGCCCCGCGTACTCCGGCGCAATCTCGGGTGACAAGCGGCCGTCTGCGATCGTCAAATCTTGCCTGACAGGAGGAACATGGTGACGAACGCGTAGATCGTCAGCGCCTCGGCGAGCGCCGCGATGATGATCATGGCCAGCTGAATCTTGGCCGTAGCTTCCGGCTGACGGCCGATCGCCTGCATCGCGCCCTGGCCGATCAGACCGAGTCCGATGCCCGAGCCGATCGCCGCGATGCCGATGCCGAGGGGAAGACCGAGAGACAATGCCGCGTGGAGATCCATTGCCGATTCCTCCGGTTAGTGCGCCTGAGCGGGTGTCGCCGAGTGAGAATGAGCTTCTTCGTGATCGTGATCTTCGTGCGGAAGCATGAGCAGGAAGTAAATCGTGCTCAACACCATGAATACCGCCGCCTGCAGCGTGCTGGTGAGCAGCGCGAGCAGCAGGAACGGCAGTTGAAGCGGAAGGCCGAACGGCAGGTGCAGGCTGGCCAGGCAGGTGATTCCCAGACTCACGAACGCCACCAGCAGCATGTCCTCGCCGAAGATGTTGCCGAACAATCGGCACGAGAGCGAGATCGGCTTGGCCAGCTCGCCGAGCACGTGGATCGGCAGCATGAGCGGCGCCAGCAGCCAGCCGGTCAGATCGCGCGGCGAGCCCAGCATGTGATCGACGTAGCCGAGCGGGCCCAGCTCGCGGAGCCCGATCCACTGGGCGTACACGAACACGATCAAACCGAGCGCGAAGGTGACGTTGAGGCTCGAGGTCGGCGAGTCCATGAATGGCAGCAGCCCGAACAGGTTCATGAGCCAGATGTAGAGGCCGAGCGTGCCGAGGAAGGGCACGAAGCGCGGCGCGTACTTCTCACCGATGATGCCGGCGATGAAGTTGTGGAGCCCCTCCACCACCAGCTCGAGCGCGTTCTGAAGTGGCGTCGGAATCATCTGCGGATTGCGCGTGGCGACGAAGCAAACCAGGCACAGGATGAATGCGACCAGCAGCGCGAACGCGATCGCCTCGTTGCGGTCGAGGAAGCGCGCCCAGCCGGCCTCGGGGTACGCGCGGGCCAGCACCGTGATCACGCTCGGGAACTTCTGGGGCCCCGACTCCTGTTCGCCGTGCGCGGCGGCCTGGTGCGAAGTCTCGGCCTGCTGCGTCGAGACGTCGGGCGCGTCTTCGGCGCGCGCGCCGTGCAGCACCGCCGGCACGATCCACCAGGCCGCGACCAGCAGCACCGCGACGATCGCCGCCGCCCTCCACCGCGACGCCGTGATCGCTCGCCATGCCCCTGATTGGAGGGTGACGGTGGACAGGGCCTTGAGCACGATCACGCCAGGCGGGAGCAGGAAGCCGAGCAGCTGCGCGCGAATCGAGAGGTGCGACAGCGTCCAGGCGCCGGCCGCGAACAGGAGCAGCAGGCCGGCGAGGCTCGTTCCCGCGCGCAGCCAGGACGACGTCTCGCGCCGGTCCGCGCCGGTCAGCGTGACGACGAGCCGCTCGAGAAGAAAGAGGTTGATCAGCGACCACGCGACCCCGGCGGCGAACGCGATGCCAAGCGGCAGGCGGCCGTAGGTCGCGATCATCAGCGACAGCAGTCCACCGGAGATCAGCGCGGTGCGCCGAACGCGAACCAGGAACTCGAGACCCATACCGGCGCAGGCGCAGTTATCCGCGCTTCGCTCGCTCCTCCTCGTCTTGGTAGCGCTTGTAGATCTGGCTCGTCTCTCGCGCCGCGGCCACGAACCCCAGCGCGAGACCGATGATTCCCAGCCACGGGGAAGTCTTGAACCGGCGGTCCAGCGCGGCCCCGAGGAAGAAGCCCACCAATGGAGCGACGATCAGCAGCGTGGGAATCGCCAGCAGCATCCCGGCGCTTCGCAGAGTGCTGTACGGCCCGCTCTTCCGCCCAGGGTCGTTCAAAGTGCGCACCCCGGTGGGTCGTGCTCATTCCGGTCAGGGAGTGTCGCGAAAGCCGGAGGAATCTAAGGAAAGGCCGCAGGAGGGTCAACCCGATCAGGCTCCTTGCCCCGAGATTTGACGGCCGGTCCCGGGCCCTCGCGCCCACATTAGAGCGAGCGGTCACTGGCCTGCCCCGGGCCAGCCCTCCTATGCTTCGACCGTGATCCGCCTGCAGGTCACTCACGTCGAGGTCTACGTGTTCCGCCGCCGGAGGCGGCGGGTCGAGATCCTCTGCCTTCACCGCGCGCCCGGCACCCCGCTGCCCGGCGCATGGCAGCCCATCACCGGGCGCATCCGCCGCAACGAGCCGGCGCTGGTCGCCGCCGCCCGCGAGGTCCGCGAGGAGACCGGGCTCGAACCCCGGCGGTGGTGGGGGCTGGAAACGCTGTCGGTCTGGTTCGAGTCGGCGAACGAGCGACTGGCCGCTCTACCGCTGTTCGCGTGCGAGGTCGGCGCCGGAGAAGCGGTGCGGCTGTCCCGCGAGCACGACGACTTTCGCTGGCTCGCGCCGCGCGCGGCCGGCCCCCTGTTTCACTGGGAGACTCAGCGCCGGGGCCTCCGGGCGCTCGAGACCGAAGTGCTGCGCTCGCGCACCGGGATCCGGGCGCTCGATCGCACCGAGCTGCTGGCGAAGCTCAGGCGCTCGCGGCGCGGCGGCGCAGCACGAAAAACACGATCACGCCGACCGCGATGAGCGCGCCGGCCAGTGCGAGCAGTATGAGCGGCAGGCCGCCCGCTGTTTCCGGACGCGCGCCGGCCGGCAGCCGCTCGAGGTGCAGTTTCGCGCCGTCTGCTCCCACCACCACGAATCCTGCCCAGTAGAACGGGTGCGCGGTCGCCGGATCGGAGCGCATGATCTTCTGCGCGGCGCGTAGCGCGTCCTCGGCGGTCTGGCCATCGGCGAGCGCGGCATAGAACGACTGCATGAATTTCGCGGTGGCGCGATCCTCGACCGGCCACAGCGTCGCCACCACCGTCGGCACGCCCGCGGCCAGGAACGCGGTCGAAAGCCCGGCGACCCCCTCGCCGGACAGCGCGCGATTGCCCTCGCTCTGACAGCTCGAAAGCACCACGAGGGTGGCGCGCAGCGGCACCGCTGCGATCGATTCGGCGCGCCACATCGCGCTCGAGTCGGCGCCGCCGCGCAGCTGAATGCCCGAGCGCCACGGCCGATCGTCGTCCACGGCGGTGTGGCCGGCGAAATGAATCGCCGCGTATCGATCGAAGTGGGGGGCGTCGTCCCAGGCGCGGATCGTGGAGGCCGCGCGCACTTCGACGTCGCGATACGAGTTGCGCAATTGCTCGACCTCGGCGCGGGCGCCGGCCAGGCCCTGCGGGCCCTCGGTCCCACCGCCGATGAAGGCCAGCAGCCGCGCGTCGGGCGCGGTGGGCGGAGCGCGCTCGCGCAGTAGCGCCAGCATGGTGGCCGAGGGCACGTGGATCACGCGGTGATCTTCGAGCAGCGCGGCGCCGCCCGCTCCGAGCGGCAACGCCGCGAGCGGCACCAGGTGAAGCGGTCCATCGGGAGCGAACAGCACGGTCTGCGACTGCTGCATCAGCGGCACGAGCGGGCCGAACAGACCCTCGCCGAAGCTGGCCAGCGTCTCGCGCGACAATCGCGTGGAGGAATCCGCCGGTGGGGCGGCGACCAGATCGCGCAGCACCTGAATGCGTTCGGTCAGGACCGGCAGCCGAGGCAGGCCCACCACCGCGCAGGTGTCGCGCGTCACCGCGAACACCCACGACGAGTCGTCGGTCGCGAGCGACTCCAGCAACAGCTCGCCGGGTCTGAGCACGGTGGTCTGAAGCCGCGTGACCGTGACCGGCGGCGGCGAGTGTGCGGGGTCCGCGACTGTGCCGGTCAGGCGCTCGATCAGGGTGCGGGTCCTGAAACGCTGGAGCGAATCGAACGCGGCGATGGTGCGCGCCTGAGCGCTGGCGTTCGGACGCTCCAGCTCGTGCAGCACCATCTCGCCGAACAGCTCGTCGATCGAGTTCCAGCTCTCGCGAGCTTCGGCGGCGCGGGTCTGCGCCCGCCGCGCCTGCAGAGCCTGCGTGGCCATGGCCAGCGACGAGTCCGCGTGGCTCCAGTCGCCGAGCTGGCGGTAGGCGCGGGCGATGAACGCCCACAGATAGGGTCCGTAGCGTGCGGTCTTCATGGCTTCACCGACCGCCACCATGTTCTTGAGATAGGGCAGCGCCTCGCTCGGCCGGTCAGCCTGCAGCAGCGCGAGCCCGTAGGCGACGTCGAGCGCGATCAGCGCCTCGCCGGTGGCGCGCGGGAGCAGCGCCGGCCGGCGCGCCTCGACTTCGCGCACCGCTTCTCCGGCACGACCCTGGCCGCACAGCGCGTACGAGAGCCACACCAGCGAGCGGGCCTGGCCCAGCACCTCGATGGTGTCTCCGGCGGCGAGCCCGGCGCGGGCCTCGCGCTCGGCGTCCACGAAGCGGTTCTGCGCCTGGTAGAGATTGGCCAGGGTGACGTGCAGGAGCGCGAGCGGCACGCGTAGTCCGAGCTTCTCGTCGAGAGCCCGCGCTTCGGTCAGATGCTGCTCGGCCGCCTGGAGCTGATCGAGATCGAGCTCGCTGCCGCCCAGCTCGCGCAGCGTGAACGCGAGATAGAGCTCGGCCCCACGGGCGCGGAAGGTGTCGGCGGCCTCGCGGATCAGCTTCAACGCCTCGCCCGGGTCGCCGGCCTGGGATTCGTAGAACGCGACCGCGATCCTGGCGTAGGGCGTTTCGTAGTTGTCGGGGTACCTGGCGATCTCGGCGCGCAAGCGGGTCGAGAGATCCCTGGCGGTGGCCATGTCGCCGAGCCGGCCCACCGAGAGCAGCTCCCAGCGCAGCGAGCGCAGCAGGATCAGGGGCGCCGCGGCACGCGTCGCGTGATCTACGGCCTCGCGGTAGTAAGGGATCGCATCCTGGAACTTCGCCTCGCGGAACATGAAGCTGGTGACGGTGAACGCGCTCCACGCAATTTCGTCGTCGTAGCCCAGCCGACGCGCCATCGCCAGGCTGCGTTGCGCCTCGGCGTAGGCCGGCTCGAGCTGCCCGCTCGCCGCGAGCAGCGACGCCCGGGCGCGCGCACACCGCAGCACCTCGAGACTGTCGCCCGAAACCAGCGCCAGCGATTCGGCCTCCGCGACGGAGCCGAGCCCGGCCGTCGGACGCGGCACGTAGGAGGCGATCGTGGCGTGCACCCGAAGCGCGGCGGTGAGCTCGGTGCGATCGCCCTGACGGCGCACCTCGGCCACAGTCGTGTCCATCACCCCGAGCGCCGAGTCGCCAAGCGCCTTGCCGATGAGGTCGATCGAGCGCGTGGAGTCGGCCGCGAGTCGCGCGAAGAACTCGGGATGCGTCCAGGCGCCGGAACTGGTGGAGGGAACGAGCAGGATCGCGAGCAGCGGCAGGATGGCGCGGCGGCGCGGCATCATGCCGCCAAGATAGCGGCAGGCCTCACTTTGGCCAACTCCCGCTCGCCGGTCAGCGCGGCACGCGGCTATAGTGGGGACCGAGTCGCGAACCCACCTCGACCTGGAGAATTCCGCTTGGCCAGCACCAGCTCATTCGACGTCACCACCGGCGTGGACTTCATGGAAGCCCACAACGCCGTGGACCAGACCACCAAGGAGATCACGCAGCGCTACGATTTCAAGGGCCTGAAGACCGAGATCACCCTCAATCAGAAGGAGAAGAAGATCACGCTGGCGGCGCCCGACGAGTTCAAGCTCAAGGCGATCTGGGACGTGCTCCAGAGCAAGATGGTGCGGCGGGGCGTGCCGCTCAAGAATCTCAAGCCCGGCGAGGTTCAGCCCGCCTCGATGGGCAGCGCGCGCCAGGAAATCGCCATTCAGGACGGGCTGACCGCCGACATGGCGCGCGACGTGGTGCGCGTGATCAAGGACGCCAAGCTGCGCAAGGTGCAGGCGTCGATTCAGGGCGACACCGTGCGCGTCTCATCGCCCAGCAAGGACGAGCTGCAGGGTGTCATGACTCTGCTCAAGCAGAACGATTTCGGCGTCGAGCTCAAGTTCGGGAACTACCGGACCAACTAGCCGCTCAACGCATCACGGACATTTTCGCGGTGCGGGTTCCCTCGCTCGCCGAAAGTCTCACCATGTAGACGCCCGGATTCAGCGCCCGCTGCGGCGTGATCGCGATCACCTGCCGCCCGGCGGCCGCCGTTGCAACCTCGCGCGACGCGACTCGTCGGGGGGGCCCTTCCTGCGCTACTTCATGACCGACACCTTGGCGGTGCGAGTTCCTTCGCCCGCCGAGAGCTTCACCAGGTAAACACCGGGATCGAGCGCGTGCAGCGGAGCGACGGCGATCACGTGTCGTCCCGCTCCCGCACCGCTCAGGTCCTGCGACGCCACGCGCCGCCCGGCGAGATCGAGCACGTCGAGACGGGCCGACTCGGCGCGCGGCAGCGAGTAGGCGATCATGAGCCGGTCCCCGGCAGCAGGATTGGGATGCGCGCCCTCGAGCGCGAAACGGTAACCCTGCGGCACGTCGACCGTCACTTCGCTCGCGAGGTTTTCGCCCGAGGACGAGCGCAGCCACAGCCGGTAGGTGAGGTGCGCGCCCACCGGCACATCAGGATCGTCGAGCACCACGCGGTCGGTTCCGCTCAGCATCGGATCGGCGACCGGCGACCAGCCGCCGTTCGAGCCGCGCTCGGCGCGGAATTGCATGGTCGAGGCGTTCGGCACCATCCACTCGATGCGCACGCCTTCCGGGGTGGCGCTCGAGGAGACGAGAGAGGCCTGCGCCGCGACGATCGGCGGCAGCCAGGTCAGCGCCCACGTGTCACGCATCAGATTGTCGCCGTCGAACCCACCCATGAACACCATCTGATCGCCAGCCAGATCGAACGCCGCCATGAAAATGTCGCGGCCGATCGGCGGACCGCCATCGGGATGGAGCTGCATCCAGCTCGGAGTGCCGGAAAAATTGAGCGCCCAGACGTCGTTGTCGAACACGCCATCGTATCCGCCGAATACCACCATACGATCGACGTACGGGTCGTACACCATCCCGTGATCGCTGCGACCCGGCGGCGGACCGCCGAGGGGGAGGATCTGCGTCCAGCTGGTCGAGCCGCCAAGATTGAGAGCCCAGGCATCATTGGGGCGTCCAGCGTCGGTGACCCCACCAAAGAACACCATGCGGTCGCGCGGCGCGTCGTACTGCATGCCGTAGATCCAGCGCGGAGCGGGCGGCGTTCCGCTCGGCGAGAGCGGCACCCAGGTGTTGGCGTTCGGTCCGCTCAGCGGAATGGACCAGACGTCGTTCCAGTACGGGTGCGTCGAGTTGGGTGGGAAGCCTGAGTGCCCGCCAACCAAGATCAGCTGATCGCGCACCGGATCATATGCAAGCCCAAACAGCATGCGGCCCTGCGGCGGCGTTCCGGCGATGCTGAGCTGCGTCCAGGTCGGCGATGGACTCGGCGAGTACGCCCAGACGTCGTTCTCGTAGTTGAAGTCGTACCCGCCGACCATGATCATGCGCTGGCGCACCGGATCCCACACCGCGCGATGGCCATGTCTCGGCGTCGGAATCAGGCCCCCGGGCGACTCCTGCGTCCACACCTGATTCGGCGTAGCGAGCGAGAGCTTCCAGGTCTCGTTGTTGTCATTGCCGCTCGGACTCAGCCCGCCAAACGTGAACATGTCGCGCGTATCGGGGCGAATCACGGTGACATTGTCGCGGCGGAACATGATCTGCCCGGCGTCTTCCGCGAACAGGTTCTTCCACTCGAGTGAACCCGTGAGGGAAAGAGCGCGCGTATCGCGGTCGTAGCCGCCGTCATAGCCGCCGAAGAGGATCAGCCGCTTGCGCACCGGGTCGTAGCATCCGCGACCATCGGAGCGCGCGGAGGGCAGGACGCCGCCAGGCGTTAGATGAGTCCAGGCCGGGGATCCAGACAGCAAGAGCTGCCAGGTTTCATCCAGGAAGCCACCGGAGTTCAGTCCGCCGAAGAACACCAGGCTCTGGCTCGAGGGGTCGTAACACGAGACGCCCTCGCGACGCGGCGAAGGCGCGCCGCCGGCTGAGACGGGCGCCCAGCTGCCCGCGCCCGCCAGCGTCAATTCCCACGCGTCACCGAGGAAACTGGCGCCATCCCACCCGCCGAACAACACCAGGCTGCCGTGATCCGGATCGTAGGCGTATTGCGAGAGGTCGCGCGCCGAGGGCGGAAGTCCCGAGGGAGTGAGCTGCGTCCACGTCGAAAAGTAGGTGAGGTTGAGCTGCCAGACGTCGTTCTGAAAACCATAGACAGAGGAGGCGCCGCCGAAGACCACCAGCCGCTGGCCGACCGGATCGTAAATCGCCGCGCCGTCCTGACGCGGACTGGGTGGCGTTCCAGCGGGGAAGATCTGCGACCACGTCGGAGCTCCCGAGAGCGAGAGCTGCCAGACATCGTTGACCTGACCTTCGTAGCTATCGGGCGCATATCCGCCGAACACGATCATGCGATCGTTGACCGGGTCATAGATCGCCATTTGTCCGTAGCGAGGGAAGGGCGGGGTACCGAGGGGAAACATCCGCGTCCAGTTCGAACCCGGCGAGAGATTCAAGACGAACACTTGATTCGACGGGCCCTGATCGCCGCCGAACTGGATCAACCGGTCGCGAAAACTGTCGTAGACGATCGAGCCGGCCGCGCGCGGATACATGTTGCTGATGGGGGCCCCGGCAGGCTGCGCGATCTCGTTCCAGTGGCCGTTGATCGCGTCGGCGCGCGCGATCGGGGCGAGGCTGGCGAGAGCCGCGAGTGCGGCCGCGCCGATCAGGGTTCGGGTGAGCTGCCGGGGGAGGGAAGGTGTGGCGGAGCGCGGGCCAAAGATGGAGGACATGGGGACGGTCTCCCTGGGCAGGTTGGTCGATTGAACCTCGGGACCCTCAGGGAATTATTCACGAACCCGGCGGCGCCGGATACCCGAAAAGTGTGACATCTGGGGGATGTTAGTTCCCCGCAATCCTGACGAAGGACCGAAGCCCCTTGGGGTGGTCGAAGCGCTGGGGTTTCTCGGGCTTGTCGGCGAAGAACTCGTCCACGGCACGGTCGGCGCCCGGGTAGACGTTGGCGGGCAACTTATAGTCGTCCAACACGATCACGGAGTTCGGCAGCATCCGCGGGTAGACGAACTCGAGGCAAGTTCGATAGGACGAGTAAAGATCGCAGTCCAGGTGAACCAGGTCGAATCGCTGCTGATCCAGCGCCGGCAGGGTCCGCTCAAAGAAACCCTTGATCACGGTGATCCGGTCCTGCCAGTGGAGCAGGCGGATCCGATCGAGGAGCGCCTGATACGAGGTGTCGGCGAGCGCCCCCGCATGGACGTCGGGATGCATCGCGCCGCTCTCCTGAGCATCCTGCGGCGTCGGTTCGGGAAAGCCCTCGAAAGAGTCCAGGCCGAACACGCGCGGCTTGATGCCCCGGCAATTCAGGATGTGCGTCATTCCGAGCAGAGTGGCGCCGCGATAGACGCCGCATTCGAGGACCGCGCCGCGCGGCGCTCTCAGTTCGCGCGTCAGGCGCTCGAGCGTGTAGAACTCCTCGCGCCGCCGCGACGTGGCGATGCCCAGCCGCTTGAGCACGAGGCCGGGTGCAGTGCCCGGCGAAGCGCGATAGATGGCGGCGGCGAGCTGATCGATGACCATGAGCCGGGCAGCTTACCTCGGCGCGATCACGATGCGCACCTGGCGCAGGCCGCCGTCGCGACACTCGAACGGCGCCACTTGATCGGGCGTGATGACCTCGAACTCCCGCTGCGAGAACGCAGAGATCCGAATGCTGAGGTGCCCACACGGTACATTCGGGAAGTCGAATGCGCGCGGCGAGCCCATGAACAGCTGAACGGTGTCGCGCATCGCCGGCACGTCCATGATCGCCACCTCGACGCGCATCGGGCTCGAAAGCAGATGGTGGAACTCCAGCTCGACGGTGCCCTTGACGCGACAGGAGCACTCGGCGCCGCCGGGTGTCACCGGAATGCCGGCGACATCGATCGCCACCGTGTCGAGCCGGCCGCCACCCGGCTGCACGCGGGTGAGACCGCTGAAGTCGCTCCACGAGGTGCGCGGCCGGACCGGCAACACATTGGCGGGGTCGGAGCTCCTTTGCTTGTCATGATCGGCGGCGCCGGACTTCGCAGCCGGCGAGGCGGCCGCCGCGACCGGTGAAGCGGAGGTCTTCGAAGGCTTCGCGCTCTGCGACGACGGTGCGGCCTTGACCGGCGCCGCGGGCTTCGCGCTCGCGCCGGCGGCCGCCGCGGCCGGCGCCGCGTGCCCCCGCCGCGCCGAGTCTTCCGCGGCATCGCGCACCGCGCGCAGCGAATCCTGCAGCATGCGCTGAGCGAGCGCGACCGCGCGCTGCGCCATCCACACCGACTCGCGCGCCGCGATGGCCGCCGCGTTCTTCAGGTGCTCCTCGGCATCGCGCGCGCGCCTGGCTGAATCCCGCGCCGCGGTGGACGGCGAAGGCGCGGCGGACTTCCTCACGGGTGCAGCCAGCCCGGGCGCGGCGGGTTCCGCAGCCGTCACCGGCGCTTTCATCAGCCACGGCTCGATGAGCACGGCGAGTCGGCGCTCGGCGGCCAGCGGCGCGGTCGAGTCGGCCGCTGCGCCGCGCTGGGCCACGAACACCGCCTGAATCGAGGCGGTGCGATCCCCGGCCGGGGCGAGTGCATCGAGCATGGCGTCGGCGATCAATCCGAAATTGGAGCGCGCCACCATCTGCGGCTGGGAACCGCTAGTGCTCACCGACAGCTCGATCGCGAGCGATGGGGCCCCGCCCGCCACGTGCACCCGCCAGCCCTCGAGCCGCGCCCGAATCCAGATCGCGGCCGGGCGATCGCGCAACGTGGCGAGCGTCCCCAGGTCCAGCGACAACTGGTAGCGTCCGTCGGTCCCGGTGACCGCGCGCGCCTCGCGCGTCCCGCTCGCCTCCACCGCGACGCCCGAAAGCGGATTGCCGTCGGAGTCGGCGACGGTCCCGCGCACGCTCAGGTACTTGTGATCCGACGGCCCGGCGGCAGCCGGCGTCTGCCCCCAGGTCGACGCGAGAACCGCCAGCGCCAGAGCGCAGGCGCCTGCTGCGCGCCCTCGCTGGCGAACGCCGGAGCCGACCGCCCGCGCTCGCGACCGCATGATCAGGCGCCCTTCGCGATCTCCTCGTAGAGGTAGGCCGCGCTCTTCATGCCGCCAAAGTACGAGGACAGCGAGAACTTCTCGTTGGGCGAATGCACCTGATCGTCGTCCAGGCCAAAGCCCATCAGGATGCAGGGCAGACCGTGAGTTTCCTGGAAGGTCGCCATCACCGGAATCGATCCGCCCTCACGAATCATCACCGGCGGCTTCGGCCATGCGCGGGCCAGGGCGCGGCGCGCGCACTGGAGCATGGGATGATCGGGCGGGGTGAGGAACGGGATCGCGCCGTGGCCGCCGATCACCTTCACCGTCACTCCCGCAGGCGCCAGCTTCTCGACGTAGCCCTTGAAGCGCGGGAACAGCTCGGTGGGGCTCTGATCCGGCACCAGCCGCATGGTGATCTTGGCGGCGGCGAACGACGGCAGCACCGTCTTGCTCCCTTCGCCGGTGTAGCCGCCCCACATGCCGTTCAGGTCCAGCGTCGGCCGCACCGAGATGCGCTCGAGCGTCGAAAAGCCCTTCTCACCCACCGCCGGCGCTCCGGCCTCGGCCAGGAAACCCTTCTCGTCGAATGGAACCTTGTCCATGAGCTCGCGCTCCGCCGGTGACAGCGCCCGCACGCGATCGTAGAACCCGGGCACCGTGACGCGATGCTCGGCGTCCTTGAGCGCCGCGACGATCCCGCACAACGCGTTCAGCGGATTGGTCACGGCGCCGCCGAAGTGGCCGGAGTGGAGGTCCTTGGCGGGTCCGGTCACCTCGATCTGTGCGGCGAGGATACCGCGCAGGCCGTACGTCAGCGCCGGCTGGTCGGGCCCGAGCATCGCGGTGTCACTCACCACGATCACGTCGGCGTCGAGCATCTTGCGCTTCTCGTGCACGAACTTGTCCAGGCTGGTGCCACCGTTCTCCTCTTCCCCTTCGATCACCACCTTCAAATTGACCGGCAGCCTGCCGTGGGCCTTGAGGTGCGCCTCGATCGCCGCCAGATGCATGTAGACCTGGCCCTTGTCGTCGACCGCGCCGCGCGCGTAGAGCTTCTCGTCACGCAGGGTGGGCTCGAACGGCGGCGTCTTCCACAGCTCGAGCGGTTCGGGAGGCTGAACGTCGTAGTGGCCGTAGAGCAGCACGGTGGGAGCGCCGGGAGCACCCAGCCACTCCGCGTAAACCAGCGGGTGCCCGGCGGTGGGAACGACTTCGGCTCTGGTCATGCCGGCGGCGCGCAGATCCTGCGCAACGTGCTCGGCGCAGCGCTTCATGTCGGCGGCGTGCGCGGGCTGGGCGCTGACACTCGGGATGCGCAGGACGGCTTTGAGCGAGTCGAGGAACTTGTCGCGATGCTGCTCGAGGTACTGGGTGACCGGGTCCATGGGAGGACTCCTGGCGGCTGTGGGGGAGGATCTCGCGTGAGCGCAAGAAATCTAGCGCAACGCGTTTGGGGCTCGCCAGCCGCCCTGCCGTCCGACCCCGCCGCGAAATGCGCCACAGAAACGGCGCTCAGGTGCCGATGACTCGACGGCAGGAGCGGATCGTGTTCCACTGGCGGATCGAGCCGCCGCGACCGCTTCCGGGTGCTCATTCGGCCGTCGACTCGACAACCGCTGGGAATTCTCTCCATGCAGATCCGCATCCGCCGTACGGAATGCTGTGGCAACGCCGAATGCGTCGCGATCGCGCCCGAAGTCTTCGCACTCGACTCCAAGCAGAAGGTGACGGTGCTGGACCCCGAGGCCGCGCCCGAGGAGCGACTGATCGAGGCGGCCGAGACGTGCCCGTGTCAGGCGATCGAAATCCTCGACGACGAGGGCAATCTCATCTTCCCATGACGTCCAGGCATGCCCTCGAACTGCTGCCGGGCCGGCTCGCCATCTGCCGGCTCTCGGCCCGCGCCCCGCTGCCGGCCTGGGCCTCGGCGCCGAGTGCGAACCTCAGTTCGGTGACGCGTACGCGCGATGAGCTCTCGGTGGTGTGCGAGGAGGCGCTCGTGCCGGAAGATGTCGCGCGCGTGGAGCGCGGCTGGCGCGCGTTCCGCGTCCACGGGCCGATCCCGCTCACCGAAATCGGCGTGGTGGCTGGGATCACCGCGCCGCTCGCCGCGGCGGGGATATCCGTGTTCGTGGTCTCGACCTTCGACACCGACTACGTGCTGGTGCCGGCCGGAAGCGTCGAGCAGGCCAGTCGCGCCTTCGAGGCCGCCGGCCATGAGGTCAGCTAGGTCGCTCGCGTTCCGACGATCACGATCTTGGGCAGATCGAAGCGGACGTCGTCGCCCTCGGCGCGGACGCGCAACGCGCGCTGGATCGAGCTCGGGGCGTTGAGCAGCAATCGCCGGATCTCTTCGAACACCGGCGTTCCTCCCGAGCTACGCGCCACCCACTCGCCGAGCAGCCGCCCCTCGGGCAGATCGAACGCCTCCTCCTCCACCGAATCCACGCGCAGACTCGCGCCCTCGAAGAATTCTCGCCACTCGCGCGCCGAGTAATTGCGCACCGTGGTCGGGTCATGAAGGACGTCGACACGGTTGATGAACTGATCGAGCGCGGGCTCGTCGGGCACGGTGCCGTCGGCGACGCCGAGCCGCCCGCCCCGGGCCAGCACGCGCGCCATCTCGCGCACCGCGGTTGCGGGGTCGGCGAAGTGGTGCGGCGCCATGCGCGCGGTCACCAGCTCGACTGAACGATCGCGCAACGGCAGCTCCTGTGCGTCGCCCTGCACCCGCGTCACGTTTTCGAGCTTCGCACGACGCGCGCCCAGCGCCACCGCCGCCAGCATCTCGCGCGAGAGATCGAGCGCGATCGCGTGCTTCACGAACGGCGCGGCGGCCAGGGTCATGCCGCCGGCGCCACAAGCGACGTCGAGCAGCGTCTCGTCGGCGACGGGCTGCAGGCGCTCGAGCAGCAGGTCGCGAGTGCCGCCTTCCGCGTGCGTGCGGCTCACCGCATAGGCCCTGGCGTTCTCGCCGAACTGGCGCGCGACGTGGCGCCGATGGGCGTCAGCGTCGGCCGGTTTGGGCGGCCGCTCGGCGGGGACGCGTCCCGGCTCAGCCTCGCGCGGCAACCGCTTCACCCACCCGCGCGGCATGCGCCTGCAGCGCCGCGTCCAGGCCATCGTGCGCCGCCGCCACGCCGGCATCGCCGATCAGGCACGACGCGTGGGCGAGGCCGCCCCCGTAGAACTGCTTGAAGTGCATCGAGCCTCCGAAAGCGGTGGGTGCAGAAATTCTAGCGCAGTGCCCCACGAATCGAGCGGCTGAACAGGATGATGAGCCACACCATGCCGGTGGCGATGATGGCGTGCGGCGTGGCGCCGAGCCACAGGTCGACCGCCGCCACCATCGCCCACCCGAGGGCGATCGCGATCAGGCCCCAGCGGCGGAAGGCCCACAGGCCGATCGCCCCCGCGATGCCAGCGACCGGCCCCGCGAGCCACGCGGCGTAGGCGAGCGGCGTCAGGCGCGGGATGTCGAGGAACATCTGCCGGCGGCGAAGCAATCCGGCCGCGAGCTGTGCGGCGTTGGCGACCATGAAGACCAGCAGCAGGATCGAGAGCGCGGGTGGCCGAGCGGGCGCCGCAGTGCCGGCGGATTCGGGTCCCGCGCCGGCCGCGTTCGGCGCTTCGCTCATCCCCCGCCGCCGGCGGACGCCGCGCCCTTGCCGGTGCGCAGCGTCTCGATGATCTCGTCCAGCACCCGCTTCGGCGGGCGGACGCGGTCGAGCGACAACGATGCCAGCGGCTCGTCCATCAGCTTGAGTTCGGCGTCGAACGGCGGATCCTCGGGACTCACGAACAGGAGCCCGGTGATCAGTTTGTTCTCCCGCCGCGCCTCGTGGACCACCCTCAGGGCGTTCTCGCGGCTGGTGGGGTCGTAGTCCGCGGTCAGCTTCTTCAAGTAGATCTGCGAGCCGTCCGGCATGGTCACCTCGCGCGTGGTGCCGGGCTCGTAATCCACCGTGATGTCCTCGAAGTAGGGCACGAACTCGATGTCGTGGAGCGGCGCGTCGTGCTCTTTCACGGCGGCGTAGCTCTTGGTCGAACCCTCGTGGTCGGCGAAGGTGACGCACGGGCTGATCACGTCGAGCACCGCGGTGCCCCGGTGCGCGAATGCGGCCTTGAGCAGCGGCCGCAGCTGCTTCTGATCGCCCGAGAACGAGCGCGCCACGAAGCCGCAGCCCAGCTCGATCGCCAGCGCGCACAGGTCGATCGGCATCAGCTCGTTGGCCTTGCCGGTCTTCTGCGTGCTGCCGATGTCGGCGGTCGCCGAGAACTGGCCCTTGGTGAGCCCGTAGACGCCGTTGTTCTCGACGATGTACACGACTGGCACGTTGCGCCGCACCAGGTGGACGAACTGGCCCATGCCGATGCTGGCGGTGTCGCCGTCCCCCGAGACGCCGATCAGCAGCAACTCTCGATTCGCGGCGTGGACGCCGGTGGCGATGCTCGGCATGCGGCCGTGGACGGCGTTGAAGCCGTGCGAATGGCCGAGGAAATAGGCGGGCGTCTTGCTCGAGCAGCCGATGCCCGAGAGCTTCGCCACCCGATGCGGCTCGAGGCCCGCCTCCCACGCCGCCTGGATGATGCCCCCGGTGATGGCATTGTGGCCGCAGCCCGGGCAGAGCGTGGTCTTGCTGCCGTCGTAGTCGGCGCGCGTGAGCCCGATGCGATTGGTGTTGGCGGGAGCGCCGCCGGCCGGCCTGGTGGTCTCGGTGCTCATCTCGCCGCTCCTTGCGCCATCACGCGCTCGGCTGCGCCTTCCTGCTTCAACAGCTCATCGCTGATCGAGCGCGCGTCGATCGGCATGCCGTCGTAGTGGAGCACCGAGCGGATCTTCGCGGCCTCGGCCGGATACTCGTGATGCATCAGGCCGGCCATCTGCGCGTCTCGATTCTGCTCAACCACGTAAATGCGCGGGTAGCGCGCGATGAACCTGGCGAGATCGGCGTGGAAGGGCAGCGCCCGCACCAGGCAGTAGGAAGTGCGCACCCCCGCGGCGGCGAGCTGGTCGCGCGCCTCGATCATCGCCCAGTGCGTCGAGCCGTAGGCGATGAGTCCGATCTCGGCGCCCTCGGTGTGCTCGATGACCGGCGCCGGCACCAGCGTGCGGGCGGTGTTCCACTTGGTGAGCAGCCGATCCATGTTGCCGGCGTAATCCTCGGGTTTCTCGCTGTAGCGCGCCGCCGCGTCGTGACCCGAGCCGCGCGTGAAGTAGGTGCCCTTCTGGCTCTTCACTCCCGGCAGCGTCCGATAGGGAATGCCGTCGCCGTCCACGTCGCGATAGCGCTCGAACTTCGCGACGCGCTCGAGCGCCTGATCATCGAGCACCTTGCCGCGATCCCACGGCTTCTCGGGGTAGACGAACGGCTCGCTCATCCAGTTGTTCATGCCGAGATCGAGATCGCTCAGCACGAACACCGGCGTCTGCAGCCGCTCGGCCAGATCGAACGCCATCAGCCCGTAGTCGAAGCAATCCCGGACCGACGAGGGCAGCAAGACCGGATGGCGCGTGTCGCCGTGCGAGAGTCGCGCCACGAATGAAAGGTCGCCCTGCGCGGTGCGCGTCGGGAGCCCGGTGCTCGGCCCGACGCGCTGGATGTCCCAGATCACGCCGGGAATCTCGGCGTAGTAGCCGTAGCCCGCGAATTCGCTCATCAGCGAGATGCCCGGGCCCGAAGTCGAGGTCATGGCGCGCGCGCCCGCCCAGCCGGCGCCCATCACCATGCCGACGGCGGCGATCTCGTCTTCGGCCTGGATCACGGCGAAGCTCGCCTTGCCATGCTCGTCGCGACGATAGCGCTCGAGGAAGCCGATCAGCGATTCGACCAGGCTCGACGACGGCGTGATCGGATACCAGGTGACGACGGTGACGCCGCCGAACAGCGCGCCGAGCGCGCCGGCGGTGTTGCCGTCGACCAGCAGCTTGCCCTCGTTCGCGTTCATGCGCTGGAGCAGGAACGCATCGCGCTTCTCGAGATTGTCCGCCGCCCATTCGAAGCCGGCGCGCACCGCCTGATGATTGAGCGCGAGGGCCTTGGGCTTGCGGCCGAGCTGGGCGTCGAGCGCCTTCTCGACCTCGGCCTCCTCGATGCCGATCAGCTGCGCGAGCACGCCGACGTAGATCATGTTGACCACCAGCCGGCGCAGCTTCACGTCCTTGGTGATCGGCTCCATCAGCTTGCTCATCGGCACCGAATAGACGATGCGATCCGGGGGCACCGGCGGAATCTTGATCGAGTCGTTGAGCACGATCACGCCGCCCGGGATCGCGGCCGCGGCGTCGTCGGCGGCGGTCTCGGGATTCATGATCACGGTGATGTCGGTCTCTTTCCGGCGCGCGATGTAGCCGTCCTGGCTGGCGCGGATCGTGAACCAGGTCGGCAAGCCCGCGATGTTGGACGGGAACAGATTCTTGCCGCTCACCGGAATGCCCATCTGGAAGATGGCGCGAAGCAGCACGGTGTTGGCCGTCTGGCTGCCGGAGCCGTTGACGGTGGCGACCTGAATGCTGAAGTCGTTGACGATCGTTTTCATGCGCGCTTGGCCGCGAGTCGAGCGAGGGGAATGAACCAACTTTGTGCCTGAAAACTAGGCCCCGCGCCGGGGAGGGTCAAGTCAGCCCGGGCGCGGGGCCGTTCGGTGGCGCGATCGATCGCCGCCGCTTCAATCCGCCACGCGCGGCGCGGGGTAGATGACGCCGCCCTGCGTCCAATCGAGGCGCGCGAGGTGGCCGTTCGCGCCGGGTACGCCGCGCACCAGGCCATAGTCGCGCGGCGAGTAGAACGTCCCATCGGCCGCCGGCAGGAGCAGCCAGTCGTTGCAGTAGAGCGCTCCGTCGTGCACGCGCACGTCGAGGCGCGGCCCGTGCTCGATCTGGTAGACCCCTTCCCAGCGCTTTAGTTCCTCGAGCGGCGCCGCTTCCGCGCGTAGCGCCGGCGGCGATGGAGGCACGAGCTTCTCGCCGTTCGCGAGCCTCGGGATCGCGCCCTTCAGCACGTCCGGCGCGCCCGAAGCCACGTTGCTGACGAGAATCTCCTCGATGCCGCTGGTGCTGTCCCACCACGCCCATGCCTTGAATCCGCCGGTGCGGCCGTTGAAATCCACGCGCCCGCCGCGCACGTAGGACAGGCGCGGCCCCTCGCCCAATCGTCCGGCCACGATCGCGGCGACGAAGCGATGCAGGTCGCGCGCCGTGGACCACACCGAGCCGGCGCCGACCAGCCCCGAGAAATCCTGCAGCGGGGCGTTCTCGATTCCGTAGATGCCGGGAACGTAGCCGGTGGCGCGCCCGGGCACGATCTGGCGGCTGTCGACGTGCGAGGTGTGAGTCATCTCGAGCGGGGTGAAGATGCTGTCGGCGGCGAGCGTCGCGTAGCTCTTCCCGCTCACCCGCTCGAGGATGCGCGCCAGGACTTCGTAGCCGCCCGAGCTGTAGCTCTCGCGCGTGCCCGGCGCGAAATCGAGCGGCAGGCGCTCGGCCCGCTCCACGATCTCGGCGGCGCTGAACGGGCGCGTCATCGCGCTGTCGGGCACGATCTCGTGCGGAATCCCGGAGCGATGGCGCAGCAGCATCGAGACCGTGATCGAGTCGCCGCGCGGGAAGTCCGGAAACCAGCGCGTGATCGAGTCGCGCGTGTTCAAACGTCCCGCCACTGCCTGCTGAATGGCGAGCACGCCGGTCATCGGCTTGGTCACCGAGGCAATGTCGAAGCGCGTCTCGGGCGTGACCGGTGCGCGCAGCTCGAAATTCGCGAAGCCGAACGAGCGCTCGACCACCACGCGCCCGCGCCGCAGCACCAGCAGCTGCCCGGAGAGATCGCCGCGCTCGACCAACGGGCGCGTGTAGGCGTCAATGGCGCGGGCCAGCGCCGCGTCGTCGGGCGGCGCGGCGGAGTTCCGGTTCGGGGAGACCGGGGCAGCGGCGAGAGCCGGAGCCGCGAGCAGAATGAGACCGGTGGCCGAGAACAGCCGCTTCAGGCGACACATCATGAAATTTCTCCTCGCACGCGGGGTGGAATGCGCAGCGTACGAGTGAATGAAATCGCGGTCTTTCCCGCGATGAGCGCGAGCGCCCGAAATGAGCGCGGCGCGCCCGCGCGGGTGGTCAGATGCGGCCGCGCCGGTGAATCTGCCGGTAGCGGGCGGGCGGCACCCCCACCGCGCGGCGGAAGACGCGCGTCAGGTGCGCCTGGCTCGAGAAGCCCGAGGCCAGGGCGATCTCGGCGATCGGCCGCGAGGATTGGAGCAGCGCCTCACGCGCGGCCTCGATGCGCAGCCCGCGCAGATAGGCGCCGGGGGTGGCGCCCACGTGACGGCGGAACGCCCGCACCAGATGCACCGGGTGAACTCCGGCAAGCCGCGCCAGCACCGCGAGGCGCACCGGCGTCGGGTAGCGGACGCGAAGGTGCGCGCAGACCTCGTCCACCCATTCCGGCCGTCGTGCTCCGGCCGGCGCTCCCTCGCGCAGCCACGCCGCGGCCAGCTCGAGCGCCGCCGCCTCGAGCGAGAGCGTCGAGGCATCATCGTCGTCGCGAAACGCGGCGTAGCAGCGCCCCGCGTGCCGGGCCATCGAGCGCA
Organism: Candidatus Sulfotelmatobacter sp.; assembly: GCA_035498555.1. Lineage (NCBI taxonomy): Bacteria > Pseudomonadati > Acidobacteriota > Terriglobia > Terriglobales > Candidatus Korobacteraceae > Candidatus Sulfotelmatobacter > Candidatus Sulfotelmatobacter sp. The sequence goes on along the minus strand of DATKAB010000131.1, from coordinate 12,839 downwards.
CCGTGCCCGGGTCGTGCCCCGGGCGCGCGCTGGAAATCCAGCCCGCGATCTCGCCGCCGGGAATGATGCTGAGGCAGGTCACGCCGTCGGGCCCGAAGCTCGCCTGGTGGGGCTCTTCGGCCGCGTGGAAATGCAGGCTGCCGGCTTCGTAGAGTCGCTCGACTCCGCGGCATCGCTCGTGGAGTCCGCCGCGCACGATGTGGCTGAAGTAGGCGAGCGCGTGGTGATGGGTCGGGGTGCGGACGGGGTCGGTGTAGCTCGACAGTCGGATCAGAAAGTCACCGGCCCGACGCTCGCGCACCACGCGGCCGAAGCGCTCTGCGGCCGAGTGCGGCAGGTAGAGGCTCATCGCGCCACCCGTTGCTTGCCGATCGCCTCGAGCATCTCGTCGACGCTGACGCACTTGACCCGCGGGCGACCCTGGGCTGCCCCGCGCGAGACCTCGTGGCGATCGAGCTTCTGCCACTCGGCGAAGTCGACGCACGCCGGGCAGCGCTGCCCGAGCAGCGCCGCGAACGTCGCGGGCTCGGGCGATGCCGGCGACGGCAACTTGCCGGCGTTGGCGTCCTCGATCAGCGCGTTCACGGTCTCGACCGAGTCGGCCTTGTTGTTGCCGATTACGCCGCTCGGGCCGCGCTTGATCCAGCCGCTCACGTAGTGGCCGGCGAGCGGCTCGCCGCCGGGTTCCCGCAGCACCCGGCCCCTGGCATTCGGCAGCAGTCCGCTCTTCTGATCGAACGGCACGCCCGGCAGCGGCACGCCGCGATAGCCGACCGAGCGGAACACCAGCCCCACCGCCAGTTCCTCGGTCTCGCCAGTGGGTTCGGCCACGATCGCGCCGGCCGCGTTCTTCGCCAGCCGCGTGCGCGCGAGCCTGATGGCGCGGACGTGGCCGCGCTCGTCGCCCAGGATCTCCTGCGGCGCGACGAAGAAGCGCAGATGGATGCGCCGCGGCTTGCCGGCGGGCGCGAGCTTCGAGAAACCTTCCACGATCTCGACCTTGGCTTTGGTGGCGGCGCGCGCCGCGCTCAGTTCTTCGGCGCTCAGCGGATCGATCGCGATCTCGTCGGCGCGCACCACCGGCTCGGCCTCGAGCATTTCGCCCAGCTCGCGCACTTCGACGGTGGTGAACGCCGCCTGCACCGGCCCGCGGCGGCCGAGCAGGAACACGTCGCGCACCTTGCTGGCGGAGAGCGCCTCGATGGCGTGATCGGCCATGTCGGTGGTGCGCAACTCTTCGGGGGCGAGGCAGAGAATGCGCGCGACGTCGATCGCCACGTTGCCGACGCCGACCACCGCCACGCGCTCGACCGAGAGATCGAACTGGCGATCGCGGAAATCGGGATGCCCGTTGTACCAGGCGACGAACTCGGTGGCGGAGTGACTGCCGTTCAGATTCTCCCCGGGAATTCCGAGCGAACGATCGGTCTGGGCGCCGGTGGCGTAGAGGATCGCATGGAAGTGTCGTGCCAGATCCTCGACGGTGACGTCGCGGCCGAATTCGACGTTGCCGAAGAAGCGGAAGTTGGGATTCGACGCGATCTTCTCGTAGATCGCGATCACCGATTTGATCTTCTGGTGATCGGGCGCAACCCCCCCGCGCACCAGGCCGTAGGGAGTGGGTAGACGTTCGAGCATGTCCACACTGAAGGCGGGCGAAGCGCTCTTGAGCAGCGCTTCGGCGGCATAGAAGGCGGCCGGACCCGAGCCGATGATGGCAACGCGCAGGGTCATGGTCGCCGCACGATAAGGAGGCATCGGAGCGCGCGTCAACGGGCGCATCGAGAACCGGCCGGCGCGGCGATTTTCGAGCCGGCGGCCGGCTTGACCCGCCCGGGGGCCGTGCTACCGTTTGCACCGACATGCTGACCCGCAGCGAGCTTCGCATCGAACCGTCGGCGGAGCTGCTCTCCGCCACGAGAAACTGGCTGGCGCCGGTGCGCCAGGCCCTCGGCGGCGATTTCCTCGCCGCCTACCTCACCGGCAGCGTGCTGACCCAGGGCTTCGATACGCGCCATTCCAAGATCAACGTGCTGGTGATATCGCGCACGCTGGGAGCCGAGATGCTCGAGCGACTGGCGAAAGCCATCCCGGTCACCAAGAAGGCGCCGCACTTCGAGCCCTTGTTCATGACGCACGGCCAGATCGAGAATTCGCTCGACGTCTTCCCGATCGAGTGGCTCGAGATGCAGGAGCGCCATCTGCTGCTCGAGGGCGAGGACGTGCTGCGCGGCCTCGACGTGCCCCGCACCTATCTCCGGCTCCAGTGCGAGCACGAGCTGCGCGGCAAACACATCCAGCTTCGCCAGGCGCTGCTCATGAACGCCAATCGCCACGTGGAGCTGTCGCGCGTGCTGGCGGCCGCGGCCAGCAGCTACGCGACGCTATTCCGCACGCTGATCCGGCTCGAGGGCGAAACGCCGCCGGCGGAGTCCGCGCGCGTGATCGAGCGAGTCGCCGACCTGTTCAAGCTGGATGCCCAGGCCCTGCTGGTGCCCCACCTGCTGCGCTATGGCGGCAAACCGCTTCACCGGCAGGACGTCGCCCCCTCCTATCGGCGCTTCCTCTGCGAAATCGACCGGCTGATCGGCGCGATCGACCAACTGCGAGTGCCATGAGCCACGGGCGCGCACGGGCGCGCCTGGGGGTCGCCGCTCTCGCGCTCACGCTGCTGGCGTGGGCGCACCCCTCGCCCGCCCGATCCCAGGACGCCTCCGCACCCGATACCGCCGCGGTTCCGGCCGCGGTCGGGCACGTCAACGACTTCGCGGGCGTCATGGACGACTCGAGCCGCGCCAAGCTCGAATCGTTTCTCGCTCAGGTGCAGGAGAAGACCGGCGCCGAGCTGGCGGTGCTCACCGTCAGGTCCACCGAGCCCGAGTCGCCCAGCGATTACAAGGTGCGGGTCTTCGAGCGCTGGAAGATCGGCAAGAAGGGCGAAGACAACGGCCTGCTGATGCTGGTCGCGGTGCAGCAGACCGAGGTGCGATTCGAGACCGGCTATGGGCTCGAAGGCACGCTTCCCGATGGACTCGAGTCGCGGATCTACCGCGAGGTGATGCGGCCTTACCTCAAGGCGGGCGATTTCAACGGCGGCATCACGCAGGGCATGCTGGCGTGCGCCGCGAAGATCGCGCAGGAGAAGAACGTCACGCTCGAGTGGGACGGCAGTGAGCTGCGCTACGACTCGGGCGGCGGCGGCAATCGCCTGCCGATCGAGCCGCTGATCCTGTTGCTGGTGGCGATCATCTTCCTCGCCATCATCCGGAGCCGCATGCGCGGCGGCCGTGGCGGCTGGTGGTGGCTGGGTCCGGGCGGATTCGGCGGCATGGGTATGGGCGGCTGGGGCGGTGGCGGATTCGGGGGCGGTGGTGGCGGAGGATTCGGGGGGTTTGGCGGTGGCTCGAGCGGCGGTGGCGGAGGAGGCGGCGGAGGCAGCGGCGGCTGGTAATCGGCGCGACGGAGTGTGAAGGAAGGATCGGAACCGTGCCGCGCGGCTGTCGCGGCAACGAAAGGAGAGGGCCATGAAACGTGGCGGACTGATCGCGATCGCGGTCGTGGCGCTGCTGCTGCTGATGGTGGGTGGCTGCCTGGTAGGCAACTACAACCGGCTGGTAACCGCCAACGAAGCGGTGAAGCAGAGGTGGGCGCAGGTGGACAATCAGCTGCAGCGGCGGGCGAGCCTGATCGGCAACCTGGTCGAGACCGTGAAGGGCACGGCGACCCAGGAGCAGGCCGTGTTTGGCGCCATCGCCGACGCGCGCGCGAAAATGGCGGGCGCCAAGACCACCGAGCAGAGCATCGCGGCCGGGCAGGCCATGGACACCGCGATCGGGCGGCTGTTGGTGGTGGTCGAGAACTACCCGCAGCTGAAGAGCAACGACGCCTTCGTCCAGCTGATGGACGAGCTGTCGGGCACCGAGAATCGCCTCGCGGTGGAGCGGCAGCGCTACAACCAGGAAGTGCAGGGATACAACGTGATGGTGAAACGCTTCCCGACCAGCCTCTATGCGATGGCGTTCGGCTTTAAGGAGGCGCCGTACTATCAGATCCCCGAGACGGCGCGCGAGACGCCGAAGGTGGACTTCAGCGGATTGAAGAAGACTCCCTAGCGGCAGCGCTCGACTACCCTGCATGCCGCGTGGCGCGGCCGGCCCTCTTGGCGGACGCGCCACGCGACGTTTCTCGCGCTAGAAGGAGCCCCGCAGATAGAGCGTGAGGGCGTCGATGTCGTACGAGATTCGGGCCTTGTCGCCCTGCCAGACATAGAGCGGCCAGTTGATGCCGATCTTGTCGTAGCCGAGGCCGACGCTGGCGTGGCGGTCGAAGTACCAGAAGCCGTGCAGCGAGAAGTCGAGCTCTCCGCCCCTCACGCTGGAGGCGTCGATGGCCAGGAACCGCGAGTAGGTCTCGAGCATGAAATGCCGGGCGAACTCCCAGTCGACTTCCGCTCCGATCAGTGGCACCGGGAACGAGAATCGTTCCTCATCGATCGATTCCCCGGTCACCGCTTGACCATTCTGATCGGTGACGCCCGCCGACGCCGACACTCGCGCGAACAGTTGCTGGAAACTGATTCCGGCCGTACCCGAGAACCGTAGCGTCGGCTGCTCGACGAAGTCGTAGCGATAGGCGACGTAGGTGAATCGCGATGCGGCCGTGCCGGTGACAACCGCCCCGGCCTGATAGAGGTGGTCGCCAAACGAGAAGCCGGACTCCACCGCGCGCGTTCCGGTGCGCGAGACGTTCAGATAGCCGGCGTCCAGCCGGTGCCGTCCGCGGATCCTCCACGACCCATCGAAGCGCAGGAACTGATCGTGAACCGGAATGCCGAAGAACTCCTCGAACACCAGCATCTGGCTCACCGCTCCGGTGCTCTTCTCGAGACCGGCGCCGGTGTCGAACATCGCGGCCATGCCGCCGAGGGTGAGCTGGAAGCGATCGGGCACCCCGGGCGGGAATTCGGCATCGGCGGTCGCCGCACCCGCGGCGACCACCCAAGCGAACGCAGCCAGCGCGGCACCCCAAACGATCCGATCGGCTCGGGCCTTCACGCCTGCGGTTGCCTCGAGATCACGAATCCGTCGCGGGGTACTGTTTCTGATGCTGGAACTCGCTCACCACCTCGGCCACGGTCTTGAACCGATTGACACCGCCGAGCAGGGCGTCGGCCCCCTCGTGCCGCAGGATATCGCGGACCGAGGAGTGCGTCTCGACCGCGCGCACCGGCACGCCGTCCTCCTCCAGCTCCTTGGCCATTCCGGCCAGCGTGTGGACGCTCTGCAGATCCATGCTCGGCGAAGCCGAGAGATCGAGCACCAGGAGTCGCGGCGCGGGTGAGGCCTGGCGGAGTCGCTCGCGAATCCGATCGCACACGCCGTCCACGTTGAAGTACACCAGGCTCACCTCGGGGCGAACGATCAGCACGCCGGGGATCGCCTGATTGTCCGGGTGCCGCTCGAGATCCGAGAAGCGTTCGGTGCCGGGAATGCGGCCGAGGATCGCGACGTGCGGCCCCGAGACGCGGCGCAGGAGCTGGACGATCGACAACACCGAACCGATCGCCACCCCGCGCAGCAATCCCGACGTGAGCACTCCGGCGAACGCCGTGACCGCCACCAGGAACTCCGCGCGACTCGAGCGCCACAGCGCGATCAGCGCCGACACCTGGAACAATCCTGCCACCGCGACAAGCACGATCGCGGCCAGAACCGGCTGCGGCAGCAGGCGCAGCACCGGCGAGAAGAACAGCACCACGATCAGGATCACGCCGGCCGCGAGCGCGCCCGACAGCGGAGTGCGCGCGCCGCTGCTCTCGTTGACCAGCGATTGCGACGAACCGCCGCTCACCGAGAGTCCGCGTCCGAAGCCCGCGGCCAGATTGGCGGCCGCGATCGCCAGGAACTCCTGATTGGCGTCGAGGCGGCCGCCGTGCTTGGCCACGAACGTGCGCCCGATCGCCGCGGTCTCGACCGCGCCGAGCAGGAAGCAGGCGGTGGCGAGCGAGAGCAGCGGCGCGAGATCCGCGCGCTGCACCTGCGGCAGGCCGAGCGGCGGCAGACCGGTCGGCACGTGGCCGATCAGGCTCACGCCGCGCCGATCGAGATGCAGCGCCGCGGCGGCGACGATCGCCCCTGCGACCACCAGCAGCGCCACTGGCTGGGTCTTGAAGTAGATGCGGCCGACAATCAGCACCGCGAGGGCCACGAGCCCCACCGTCAACGCGATGGGCTGGGTGTCGGCGAGATGGCCGAGGAAGAACCCGGCGTTCACCCAGAAATCGCCGTGACCGCCGTGGAAGCCAAACAGCTTGGGGAGCTGCGTGCTGGCGAGCAGCAGCGCGACGCCGCACTTGAAGCCGACCATCACGCTTTCGGAGATGAAGTTGACGATCACTCCGGCACGCACCAGCCAGGCGAGGAACGCGATCAGCGCCACCAGCAGCGCGGTGGCGGCGGCGAGAGATTCGAAGCGGCCAGGGTCGCCGTGCGCGATCTCACCCAGCGTCGCGCCGATCAGCAGCGAGATCGCCGAAGTGGTCGAGACCGCCGTGTAGCGCGAGCTGCAGAACAGCCAGAACAGCGCGCCACCGAACAGGCAAGCGTAGAGGCCGGCCTGCGGAGAAAGATTGGCGAGCGTCGCGTCGCCGAGCGCGGCGGGCAGCAGGTAGGCGGCCAGCGTGACGCCGGCGGCCAGATCGCCGGCGAGCCAGTCGCGCGAATAGTGCCGGAGCCAACCGGCGGCCGGAATCCAGCGCGCGAGCCGATTCATCCGGCCGGCAGCCTACAACGAAAGAAGCCTCAGGAGTTCTGGTGAGCGAGGTGCGCGGTCTCGCGCAGCGCCTCGTCGAGGGCGCGCGCGGTCGCGGCATCGAGCGCTTCTCCGGCCGCGGCCGCCGCGCGCTCGAGCGCGAGCTCGCGACCGTCGCCGTCGCCGCGGGCCGAGGCGTAATCGCGTCCGATGCGCAGCAGCAGCGGCGGGCGCCACTCCTCGGCGAGGGCATCGCGATCCGGCAGCGCGGGCGATTCCGAGCGCTCCTCCAGCGACAGCAGGTCGCGCACCAGCCCGGTCGCGTCCTCGTCGCGCAGACTCAGCAGCACGTCGCGAATCGGATCGTTCGGCGAGCCGTTGCCGAGGCGCAGCGCCAGCGACATCAGCATGCGCTGGCGCGGCGGCAGCAACAGGGCGTGCGCCGCGTGCTCGAGCAAGGCGCCGGTTTCGTCGCGGCGGCGGGCGAGATCGGGCGCGACCGGCGTGAGGGTTTCGGCCAGACGCGTGAGCGCCTGGATCAGCTGCTCGCGCACCCGGGCGGCGTTGGCGAGCGAAGCGCCGGCCATCGCGCACAGCGACGCCAGCAGCTCGACCTCGGCCGGGCGCGGCTCACCGCCGTCCATGCGCTCGTCGGCGACCAGCAGACCCTCGAGCCGGCCCGGTCCCGGAATCGGCGCGAGCACGGTGACCGCGTGAGCCAGGAACGCCGGTAGCTCGGCGCGCAATTCGCGGAAGCGGTCGAGCTCGCGGCGCAGCACCGGCCGGCCGAGGCCGTCGAGCAGGGTGCCGAGCGGACCCTCGGGGCGCACCTCGAGCGCGGCGATCCGATCGAGCGTCTCGCCGCGCGCCGCCCACGGACGCAGCGGCTGCCCGGGCCGCTCGGACCACAGCAGCGCGACGAAGCTCGAGCCTAGCCGTACCTGGGCGTCGAACAGCAGGCGACCCACGATCTCGTCGGCGTCGAGGCTCTCGTGCAGCGCCTGACCGGGACCGCTCGCCAGCTCGTGCAGGCGCTGCTCGCGCCGCGCCTCGCCGTGCGCGCGCTCGAGCGCGTCCTTGGCGCGGCCCAGATCGCGCTCCAGCTCCACCACGCGCTGCTTGGCCTGCCGCGCTTCGGTGGTGCGCGCCAGCAGGCGCCGGACGCGCGCCACCAGTTCTTTCGGCGAGAACGGCTTGGCCAGGAAATCGTCGGCGCCGCGGGCGAATGCCTGCAGGCGCGTCTCGGTCTCGACCGCGGCCGACACCACCACGATCGGCACGCCGGGCTCGGGCAGATCGCGGCGCAGCATCTCGCACACGTCGAGCCCGCTGCGGCGCGGAAGCCGCACGTCGAGCACGATCAGGTCGGGTTTGTCCTGCGAGGCGCTGCGTACCGCTTCATCGCCGTCGCACGCGGTGAGCACGCGAAAGCCCTGGGTGCTGAAGGCGATCTCGAGCAGTTCGACCACGCGCTTGTCGTCGTCCACGATCAAGATGCTCTGCCCCGGAGCGGGCGCGCGCGGTTCGAGCGGTGCCAGGCTCACGCCGACTCTCCCGGGATCAGTCGCGTCACTCGCAACAGGTGCGCCAGCTCTTCGCGGTCGAACGGCTTGCGCAGCCAGCGCAGGATGCCGGCCTCGCGGGCCAGCTCAGCGTCCTGATCGTCACGCACCAGCGCCACGCACGGCACTTCGGCGCGCTCGAGCTCGCCGCGCACCTCGGCGAGCCAGGTGGCGCCGTGCGCGTCGGGCAGCTCGACGTCCACCGCCACCAGCGACCACGGTCGCGTGGCAAGGGCGCGACACAGTTCGCCGGCCGACGCCACCGCCTGCGGCTCGAAACCCTCGCGCTCGAACAGCCGCGCCAGGAAGTGGCGGGCCGCGAGCGAATCCTCTGCGATCAGCACCGGCCGGCTCGCGAGCGACTCCGAGCGCACCACCACCGGCGCCGCCAAGACGTGCTCGGAATCGTCCGCCGGCAGCGGGAGCGGCGAACCCAGGCGTTCCATCCACGCCGGGAACCGATACGCGGGGAAAGACTCGGGCGCGGGCGGAGCTTGGGGTGCCGCCGCGGGCGCGGGCGCCGACTTCGGTCGCGGCGCCGGTTCGATCGCCGCCGCGGGCGCGGGCGCCGGCCTCGGCTCGAGACGTGGTGCGGGCTCGAGCGGCACGACGTCGGCGGCTCCCAGCAGGAGCGGTTCGACATCGGTCGGTTGCAGCACGAGGGGTGCCGGACGCGTGGAACTGAGTGGCTTCATCTCCGCTGGCTTGGCCGCGAATTTCGGCGCGGAAGGCGGCGTCGCCCCTGGCCGCTTCTCGACCTTCGGCTTCTCCGCCGGCGCCGCCAGCACCGGAACCGGAAGGCCCTCGAGCAGGAGCCGCGGCTCGATCAACCAGAACCAGTCGCCCTCTTCGCTGCGCACCGCATGAGTCAGCAGCCGATGAGGCGAGGGATCGGAAGCCGCGAGCGGTTCGCCGGCCAGTCGCCACACCAGCCGGTCGGCCACCAGCAGCCCGCGCCTCCCGCCGCTCGCGATCGCGATCACCGGTCGCTCGCCGATCCCTTCGATCAGCGGGGCGAGCGGCGCGATCATCGGGGTCGCGAGGCTCTCGCGGCGCAGCTCCAGCTCGATCGCCGGCACCAGCGACATGCGCAGGACCGAATGCCACGGCACCGCGAGGCGCAGCGGGCCCTGCTCGAACATCAAGTGCAGCGGGCGCGCCGACCACGCCGGCACGCGCACCAGCCACGCGCCGCCGGCGCGAGCCGGGCCATCGCCGACCGGCGAGAGGTTGCCGTCGGCCGCGGCCAGCGCCTCGCTCGCAGGCGTGAGCCCCGAGGCGGAAATCGCCTCGCACATCACCTCGAGCACCGAGTCCTCGCCGCGCAGAACGAAGGGCTTCGGTTGCGGCGTCTCGCGCGTCAGCCACTCGAGCGCGGCGCGCAGCGCGGCCGCCACCGCCACGGTGAGGCGCGTCTTCTTCGCGACCTCCTCGGACGCGGCGCCCGCCAGCGGCAGCTCCTCGAGCGCCTCGGCCGCGCTCACGGTAGCGACGCTGGCGATCGCGGGTTCCGCGGGCCTCGGTTCGGCAGCCGCCTCGGCCGCGCTCTTCGAGGTCGCGAGCACGATCGCGGCGCGCTCCCACTGCATGCCGCTCACTTCGGCGGCATGGGCGCCCAGCTCGCGATCGGCGTCGCGGAACCCCTGCAGCCTGCCGGCGCTGGTGATGCGCGTGACGCGATCGGCGATCGCCGCGAACGGCGGCGGCCACGGGGCGCCGCGATGCGGCTCGAGCGCGGCCAGACACGCATCGAGCCCGTCGAGCCCGGCGATCTGCGCCGCGGTGCGCGCCGCAGCGAAGCTCTCGGCGTCGGCGCCCGGGGCGAGCGCCGCGCGCAACGCCTCGGCGAGCATCCTGGCCGCGCCGACGTCCGGCGGAATCTCACTCGGCCGGCTCATGGCCGCTCCTCGCGGCGCTCGGCGCTCGAGCCGCCCGCGTCGGAGACTCGCGGGTCGGCTTCCGCGTCCAGCAAACGCAGGCCGGAGCCGCGCGGCTCGAGTATCGCGGTCGGATCGTGAGCCGACTGCTCCAGCTCGTCGCCCGACGGGGTGAGGCGAACGATCAGGCCGTCGATCTCCTGCCCCTCCTCGTCGAGCCGGCGCATGAGACGCGCGGCGGCGCGTGAGGCACGCTCGCCCGCCGAAGAGAGTCGCTCGCCCTTCTGGGTCGCGTCCTGGATCATCTCGCGCACGCGCTCGAGCAGGCGCGGCGTGTTCTCGGGAAGCGCGGCGCTCGCGGCCATCGCCGGCGGCGGCTCGAGCTGGCGCGCGACGTGGTCGCGCAGCGCATGCATGCGCTCGCCCGCGGCGCGCGCCTGCCGATCCACTTCGCCGGCCAGCTGGTCGGCGCGCAGCGAAGCCTCGCGCACCTCGGAGGTGAGCTGCCGCAGCTCGCGCGAAAGATCCTCGCCACGACGCTCCTCGCTCGGCAGTCGGGCCTCGAGAGTCGCGGCGTGGAGCGCCACCAGAGTGGCGCGATTCGACACCACCTGCACCAGGCTCGCGATCTCCTGCGCGCGAAGCAACGCGGAGCCGAGGTGTTCGACGCTGGCGTTGGAAGCGGTGATCAACTGTTCGAGCGCGAGCCCGACGGTCTCGCGATAGCGCTCGAGGCGCTCGTCGCCGCCCGGCGATCCCGCCGCGCCCACCTCCGCGAACGAAGCGCGCAGCTCTCCGGCCAGACGCTGCAGCTCGCGCACCGTGGTGAGCAGCGCGGTGGCCTCGACGAAGCCACGCTCGGCCTGCGCCGCGGACTCGCGGGCGTCGTCGGCCGCGCTCCCCAGATCCTCGCGCAGGCGGCGCGATGCCTCGAGATTCTGCTCGCCGATCTCGGCGGCACGCGCGAACGAGGCGTTGAGCTCGGCGACCAGGGCGTCGGCCCGGCCGCCCTCGGCCGGGAGCGACTGCCAGCGCTCGGTCGAGCGCCAGCGCTCGAGCCGCGCGGTGATGGCCGCGAGCCGGGCTTCGAGCTGCTCGAGCTCGGCGGCGGCCTGCTCGGTCACTCGCTGGCGCGTGATCACGTCCTGCGTGATCACCGAGAGCTCCGAGAGCTCCCCCCAGCCGGCGCCCGCCGGAAGCCCGCGGAGCTCCTGCACGCGACCCGAAGCGAGGCTCTGCGAGAGCCCGCGCAGGTGCCCGACGATCGCGTGATCGAGCCACAGCGCGAATCCGCCGGCCACGGCGACCCCGAGTCCGCCGATGCCGGCGAGCCAGCCGAGCACGCGCGCCGGATCCGAATCCGGACCGAGCTCGTGGCCCGCGATCCACCACAGGCCGAGCGCGATCACCACCACGCCGGCCAGGCAGGCGATCCACAGGCGCAGCCGAAGCCCCACGAAATGTGCGGGCGGCGCCGCGGGCCCGCCGGGGACCGCGCTGGGGTCACGTTCGGTCATGGGGTGCTGTCCGATCTCGAGCGACGTAGAGGGGCGTGGCGACGAATGACCATTTCGCAAGCGACATGCCCTGCCTCGGCGAGCGTCGAAACGGCGGCCTCGACGCGAACGGCCGCGCCTCGAAACCGCACCGTGGGCCCGTGACGTGCAGAAGGCAAGCGGATTCGCGCGCCGCAATCGCGGCTGCAGACGGGGCGATACCAGCGGACTAGCGGCTCGCCGCTATCAAACATTTTGAAGTGGACTCAAGCGAATTGCAGGTTGAAAGGCGTGCGACCTGCGTGGAGTACAAGTTTGGACTGGTCCCGAGGGGGCTGCGAAAGGGGCCCCAATTTCGGGGCATGTGCCCCAGACATTGCGGGAATCCTCGCGAAGTTCCGGGGAGAACGTGGGTTCCGGATCGTTCGGTTTGCCCGACTTCGGCCGCGCCCCTCGCGGGTGCTGGGCCCCTCGCCCCTTTTCAAGGACGTGGCATGCCGGATGCGTCTCTGGGTGGTGAGAAGTCCGCTCCTCACGAGACCACATGGGCCTGGATGCCCGGGGAAACGCATCATGAATCCGCGTCACTACGTGGACCTGAAGGACACGAGCCGGGAGCTGCAGCCGACCTACTACTTCATGGTCAACTGCCTGCTCTACTCCAGGATGGAGACCGGTCTGGTCTCGAACCAGGACTTCTACGACGAGGACGTCAACGTCTACCTCGCTCACCTGCTCCACTCGTTCATCAACCCCGAGTACGTGGAGCAGTCGCGACGCTTCCTCTCCAAGTACGACACTGACGTGTTCCGCCGCCTCGCGAATTCGACCGACGCGCGGCTCAAGTACCAGATCTACAAGACCAACGCTGATTTCCTGCTGGTGTCGATCGGCATCTTCGACAACCCCATGCTGCCCTCGGGTCAGAAGAAGCTGCAGCCCAGCGAAGAGACCTACATCGGCCGCGGCAAGACCTACTACCACTTCGCCTACACCTACGCGCAGCAGATGCACCGCAAGAACGCGGGTGTGTCCGAGGTGCTCGAGAAGCTCTCGGTGGGCTTCGACAAGTACCTGCGGATCCTGTCGCACATGCGCGGCGAGTATCTCGACCTCATGAAGCGCCTGTCGCAGGGCGAGGTCTACCACCTGGA
>DATKAB010000130.1 GCA_035498555.1 Candidatus Sulfotelmatobacter sp. | reverse complement strand
CTGTTCACCGTGGGCCAGCTTCGGCTCGCCCGTCGCGCCCGGGAGCGCGAGGTCGGTTCCGCGCCCCGACGGTGCAGGAGTTGTTCGCGAACGGCCTCGATGCCACGAGCGGTTCGTACACCATTGGCGACCCCGACCTGGATCCGGAGACCGGATTCGGCGTTGATCTCTCGCTGAAGGGGCCTTTCCAGAAGGCCCTGTTCGAGGTCTCTCCGTATCTGAACGTGATCCACAACTACATCTACGGGTTTCTGCGCGGAGACACGATCCAGGCCTTCCCGCAAGCTCGGACTACGTGCATGCGCAGGACACCAAGCAGGACGTGCCGCTCCCGTTCACACCGCCGCTGCGAGGCCTCGTGCGCGGGACCTACCAGGACGACCGGTACATGGCGATGTGATGGAGTGGCGGGGCGCCGCGACCCAGAATCGGCTTGGCGACGGCGACACGCGCACATCCGGCTACGGCATCGCCAATATGGGAGCAGGCGCGCGCGTTGCCAGGGGGGGTGGTACACGACGTCAGCGTCCATTGCGACAATCTGTTCAATCGCCGGTACAGCGACCACCTCTCCGTGGTGAAGGACTTCCTGCCTCAGCCTGGGCTCGGGGTGCGCCTGAACTACACGTTGCAGTACTAAGAAGTCCGCCTGTTGGCCAGGATGCGGCGCGCGGGCCCACGCGCGCCGCCTCTCTACCGCAGCTTGGTCGCCTTCGCGGTTCGCGTCTCCTCCATCCCGTCATGGTCAATCACGGCACGCGCCAGGTAGATGCCGGCCGGCAGATCCCGCGAAGCGAAATCGAAACGATGCTCACCGGCCGCGAGCGGCCCGTCCTGCAATCGCCCGACGACGCGGCCGCTCACATCGAGCACGGTCACGTGCGCGATCGCGGCCTTGGGAAGCTGAAGCGAGAACGCCGGCCGCGGGCCGGGCGAGCCAAGCGCACGCAGGCTGAGCGCCTTCACGGGCGCGGGCCCGCCCCCCACGCCGGCCGAGCCGTACTTCGCGATCAGCACCAGACTGTTCGGCCCGTAGACGACCAGGAACGAGTCGGACATCGCGGTTGCGGAACCGCGCAGCAACACCGGCGAAAACGTGCCGGAGTTCGAGCCCCACGTCGCGATCGTGTATCCATCGCTTTCGACCGACAGGAACGAGCCGTCCGGCTCGACGTCGAGCGTGTCGAGCAATCCGGCGTTGCCGCTCACCGAGATCGTGTCGCTGCGCGGCGTGCCCGGCCGGCCGATCCCGACCGTCGTGCGGCTGTTGTAGGGAATGAAGTCGCCCTGCACGTTGAGCCGGCCGTAGGTTCCGGCAGCGCGGCGCGTGTCGATCGGGCCCGAGGCCTGCACCGAACTGATCAGCGTGCCGCGTCCGTGCACCGAGTTCAGGAAGAGCGTTGCCGGAGGTGACATCTGAAGCGTGCCGCCGTCGAGCTGCAGGTCTCCGTCGCCGATGAAGTTCTGCATCTCAACCAGGCCACCGTGCCGGATGTCGAGCGTGGAGGTCGGGAAGACATGGACGGTCTGCCCGGCCGCGACTCCGCTCGAATCGACGACGACGTCCGCGACTCCGCCCGTGGACACCTCTCCCCCGACGAACAACTCCTGGAATCCCAACGCCGAGCCGGCGCCGGAAACACTCACGTTGCTGGTCGAGCCGGCCGCAAGCGCGCAGTCGATCTGGCTCGCGCCGAGCAATGCCCCGCCGCGCACCGACACCGTCGCGGCTCCGGCGCGCCCCAGATACATCGGAATGGAGCAGCGCGCCACGGCGCTCGAGTCCAGCTCGATCGTGCCCGATCCTCCAAGCGAGTCGGCCACGATGAGTGAGGTTGCGCTCCCGAGCACGGTGCCCGGTCGCGTGACGCGCATGCGTCCCACACCGTTCTTGCCGACGATGACGTCCGACATCACGCTGTCGGCGGCACCGTTCTCCAGATAGAGCAATGGCCCGGGCGCAGGCCCGGTCTCGGTGAACGTGCCACCCCAGGTCACGGGACCCGAGATGAAGCGCTCGGTGCCGCCCAGGTGCGTGTTGTCGGTGGGCGAATAGCGCGTCACGCCGCCCGCGAAAGTCGCGGTGCCACCGTACACGCGCAGTGCGGGCACCGAGCCGGGCGTGCCGTCGGGATCGCCGATCGTGCACAGACCTTCGACGTCGAGCGAGCCCGTGTAAAGCCGCACCTCGGCGGTGCCACCCTGACTGCCGAGAAATCCGGTGTCGCCGATGCGCAGCAGGCCGTCGAAGCGCACGCTGGGTGGCAACGTGGTGGTCGCGGCCCCGATGTCGAGATACGCGACGCTTCCCGCGCGCTGCCCGATCCAGGTCGTGCCGGCGATGTGCAGGATGCCGCCTTCGTCGATGTTGCCGACGAAATGGCCGGTCGCGCCCAGCGTCACGTTTCGGCGCGGATTGTTGGTAACGAGCGTGGCGTTCGTGAGCGTCGAGGGATTGTTGCCGGCCACGGTCAGCGTGCAGATCGCGGTCGACGTGTTGGCCATGGTGATCGCGCCCTCGAGAGAGTGCATGGCGCCGCCGATGATCTCGAGCCGCGCGATACCGTCATCGCCGTAGGTGGACGTCATGGTGCTGTCGGTCTGCTGGAAGATCGCCGAGGGCGGCGTGGAGCTGATGCCGCCGCCGTGGGTCAGCGTGAGCCGGCCGTAGACGCCCGCCGATCCGCCGATGTGGAGCAGGCTGGCCTGGAAGGTTCCGCCGGTCACGTTGACCCCGCCGCTCCCGGTCTGTCCGACGCCAAAGCTGCTCGAGCAGGTGTGCGTGTCGGTGGCCGAGATGCTCACCACGCCGGCGCGGTAGTCGTGGCTGATCACCGTCGGGACGGTGGTGGGAAACAACACCGCATAGGCGCCGGCGACCGGGAAGATCAGATTGTCGCCCGCGCCCGGGATGCCCATCGGATTCCAGAGCAGGGAGTTGTCGGCGTGACCGCTCACCGCCGAGACCCACGAACGGACGACGGCGCCGGCGGGCGACGCTGCAAAGGGGATCGAAAGGAACAATGCGAGAGCCGCGACGAGCGCGGGGCGAATCGGGGCGGGGCGCACGAGGGACCTCCTGTGCGATGGGCGGGGTAAGTGAACGCTCCGCAATACGTCTGATCCTCGGCGGGCGAACACCGCGGGGAGTCTACTCCTTTCCCGGCGCCCACCTCGCAAATTCGATTTCGGCTAGAGTGGGCGTCGTGACGATTTCGGTGGTGCTGCAGGCGATCGCGACGGCCACGTTCGTGCTGGGCGCGCTGTTCACCGTGGGCCAGCTTCGGCTCGCCCGTCGCGCCCGGGAGCGCGAGGTCGCCCTCGAGATCCTCCGGCTGCTGCAGACTCCGGAGTTCGTGAAGGCGCTGCGCCTGGTCTACGACCTCGAGCCCGGCCTGTCGCGCTCAGAGGTCGAGGCGCGGCTCGGCGACGACATGAATCACGTGTACGCGATGATGGTCTCCTGGGAAAGTCTCGGAGTGCTGGTGTACCGGCGCCAGCTCGCCCTGGCCCTGGTCGACGACTTCGTAAGCGGGTCGGTGCTGCTCTCGTGGCGCAAGCTCGAGCGCTACGTCATTGAGGAGCGCGCGGCGCGTGGACGCGAGACCCTGCTCGAGTGGTTCCAGTGGCTGGCGGAGCGGATGATCGAGCGCGAGACGAAGATTCCGGTCGTGCCGGCCTACCGCGCGCACGCCCACTGGCGTCCCTGAGTGACGCCGAAGCCGCCGGCCCCGCGGCGCGAAATCCTCTAGGATCCCATCCCGTGTCCACTTCCCAGGCCGTCGTGAGCGACATTCGCCCGCGCATTCCGCTGCGGCACGTGATCGCCGTCTTCATCGGGAACGGCCTCGAGTTCTACGACTTCCTCACCTTCTCCTACTTCGCGGTCTACATCTCGCGCACCTTCTTCCCGCCCGGCAACCCGTCGGCGGCGCTGCTCGCCACCCTGGCCACCTTTGGCGCGGGATTCCTGACCCGGCCGATCGGCGCAATCGTGATCGGCGGCATGGGCGATCGCATCGGCCGCAAGCCGGCGATGATCTTCTCGTTCACCCTGATGGGCGTCGCGATCATCGGCCTGACACTCACGCCCTCCTACGCCAGGATCGGCCCGGCGGCACCGATCATCGTGCTGCTGTTCCGGCTGGTGCAGGGCTTCGCACTGGGCGGCGAGGTCGGGCCTACGACCGCCTACATGGCGGAGGCGGCACCCGAGCGGCGCCGCGGGCTTTACCTCTCGATGCAGTATGCCACCCAGGACTGCGCGGTCCTGGGGGCGGGATTGATCGGCACCTTTCTCGCGGCCCATCTCAGCGCGCAGCAACTTCAAGATTGGGGCTGGCGCCTCGCGATGCTGATCGGCGCGCTGATCGTGCCGTTCGGCATCGCGGTGCGGCGCTCGCTGCCCGAGACGCTCCCTCGCACCCCCGAGGCGGCCGCCGCGGTGCCACTGGCCGGCGCCGCCTCGGTGCCGGTGCTGGCCGCCGAGCGCTCGCGCGCGGAGCGCGTGCGGCCGTTCCTGCCGATCATCGTGTTCGGGCTGATGATGCTGACCGCAGGCACGATCGGCAGCTACACCCTGAGCTACATGACCACCTACGCGCTCGACACGCTGCACCTGCCGGCGACGATCTCGTTCACCCTCATCATCATCAACGGCGGTTTCTCGGTGATGTTCGAGGCGCTGAGCGGCCTGCTCTCGGACCGCTTCGGCAGGAAGCCGGTGATGATCGTGCCGATGATCCTGCTGATCGCCTCGATTCTCCCCTGCTTCTGGATCATCGGGCACTCGAAGGGCATCTGGACGCTCTATGGGGCCGAGGCGGTGATGACGATGTTCGCCGCGGTCGCTTCGGTTCCCGTGATCGTCACGATCACCGAGACGCTGCCCCCCCACATTCGCTCGGGTGCGGTCGCGACGATCTACGCGTTTGCGATCTCGATCTTTGGCGGCTCGACCCAGTTCATGCTCAAGTTCCTGATCGAGAAGACCGGCAATCCGCTGGCGCCCGCCTACTACTGGACCGGCGCCGCTGTGGTCGGGCTGGTGGCCATGATCCTGGTGAAGGAGTCGGCGCCGGTCCGGCGAGCGGCGTGAGCGCGAGTCCGGCGCCGCCACCCGCACGGGGCTAACGCACGAGCAGCACCTTTCGCGCCTGGGGCGTCGCCTCGCCGTCCAGGTAGAGGCGCGCGGTGTAGAGCCCGGCCGGGGCCGCGCGACCCGCGTCGTCCAGCCCGTCCCACACCAGGCTCCGTGGCCCGGACGCCCGGCCGGACTCGCTCAACCTGCGCACCCGCCGGCCCTGGACGTCGGTGATGGACAATTCGGCACGCTGCGAGGCCCGCGTCCAAAACGCGAGCCGGGTCGCCCCTCGCGTCGGATTGGGCGAGGGTGGCGCGAGCTGCGGTGCGTCGCCCGCCGGCCCGGCATCGGCCAGTGCGACGTCGGCGACGCAGCCGCCGGGTGCCGCGCCGAAAGCCCACGGCACGCAGAGCTGCGTCACTCGCCCGCCGCCTCCACCGGCGCCCACCACGCACAGGCGCCACGGCAGCGGCAGAACCGACGCGTGCCCGAGCGAAAGATGGAGTGCCGGGTCGTCGCACAGAATCGCCGGCGGCCCGATCGCGAGTCGCGCGGCCACGTCGAATGTCTGGACGTGCCCGCTCGCGTCGGCGGCATAGCAGACGCCCGCGCCCGGCAGATAGATCGGAGCGGAAAACACTCCACTGAGCGGCAGCACTTCCGAGCCCAGGCTTCCGCCGTCGACGAAGCTTCGCAGCACGCCACCGGCGCAGGCGATCGAAACCAGCGGCGTCGGCGAATCGGGATCGAGCGATGGATCGGACAGCGGCGCGCTGGCGTATGCGACCGACCAGATCGGATTGCCCGGAATCGCATCGGTGTCGGTCGCACGCAGAATGGCGTCGGAGCCGGTGGTATAGAGCCGGCCGCCGGCGAGCAGCGGCCGCTGGGTGATCGGTCCCGCAGGCATCCCGAATCCCGCCCAGGCGCGCTGGCCGCTTACGGACTTGAGGGCCCACAGGCTGTTCTGGATCGGCGATGACTGGTCCGTGCCCACGTAGACCGCGTCGTGGGCGAGATCCACGACCGGCCCGGCCCGAGCCGCGTCCATGCTGTTCGTTCCGGCGAGATTGAACCGCCAGCGCACGCTGCCGTCGGTCGCGTTGAGCGCGTAGACGCGGTTCGCGAAGGTCGAGACGTACTGCGTCGCCGCAAACACCAGGTCGTTCGGGATCGCGGACTGGAACACCGAGTCGGAATCGGCCCAGCGCTGTACCGCGGGCGCCCCGCCGATTTCGTCGGCCGGATCGGGCAGCGCGGTGCGAAGATCGGCGTTCCACAGCACGAAGCCGTCGCTGGCGCGCACGCACGCCAGGTGGCAGCCCGCCTCGGTGACCAGCACCACTTCGGCGCCACTCTTCAGCCGGACGGGTACGGGATCGCACCGGGCGGCGCCCGAGAGCGCGATGGTCCAGAGCCACGTCCCGGCGGCCGGATCGAAGGCCATGAGCTTGTCGCCCGCCCCGACGAACCCGCGCGGCACCGCGAAGTCGGAACTGATGACGAGCGCGGTGGTGAGCGGCGTGGGGCTCGAAAGGCTCGAGACCGGGTGCGGAGGGCAGGCCGGGAACTGGGCCCGCACGGGCGCGGCGAGCAGAGCGGCGCCGGCAACGAGGGGCGCGACCAGGGATGGGAGTCGAGCGCGGCCAGTCATGCAGTCTCCGAGGTCGAACGGCAGGCCATTCATGATACGCGATCGCGGGTTCGGTGCGCGTCCGTTCGCGCGGCGAAACGCGGTGCTAGACTTCCCGCGTCATGCCTCGCTCGGGCCGATTGGTCATCCTCACCGGGCCGTCGTGCGTCGGGAAGACGCCGTTGGACCACGCCCTGGGTCGCCTCTACCCCGACCTGAGCGCCCGCCTCGCCCGCCTCGTGCTCTACAACGATCGCGCGCCGCGCCCGGGGGAATGGGACGGAATCGACTACCACTTCCGGCCACGAGTGATGATCGAGCGGCTGGGATCGCAGCCGCGCTACGCGACGCTCGACGTTCGTGGCGATCTGCAGGCGCTCGATCTCGACGAGCTGACCGCTCTGCTCGAGCGAGGCGACGCATTCTTCGAAGGCAATCCATTCGTGGCCAGCCTGATGCTCACGCATCCGCGGCTGGCTCCGGTTCCCAGGCTCTCCTGCTACCTCTCGCCGCTTTCGCGCGAGGAGATTCTCGCGTTCAAGGCGCGTGGCGAGCCGGCGCTTGCCGATCTCGTCACCGATCTGATGCGACGAAAGCTACTGCGCCGCACGACTCGTCACCTGGGCGCCTTGAGCCCGCGCGACCTCGAGATCATCGAGCGGCGGGCGAAGAGCGCGTATCGCGAGCTGCAGCTGGCCTGGCGATTCGATCACGTGATCGTGAACCACGATGGCGAGGACAGCGAGCACTGGGACGCGTTCCCGGAGCCGATTGGCGACGCGCGGCGCGCCGTGCAGGCGTTCGCCGCGCTGCTCGAGGGGCGAACGCCGGCCGGCGTCGAGAAATGGGACGAAGGTTTGCTGTGAGTCGTGGCGTTTCGCCTACTTGTACAGCGACTTCAATCTTCCCCACGAAGAGGTGTGCGCGGGCGTCGCGTCGGGCACGTAGGTGAGGGCCCAGATGCCCACCGACGGTGCGATCGAATTGACCAGCGTCGCCGTTCCCGTGGTCGTGTTCACGGTGTAGAGCTTGCCGGGAATGTCGGCCGCGTAATAAAGCGTGCCGTTACCGGGCACGAAGGCGAGCCCGCCGACCTGCTGCCCGACCGGGCCCATCGGCAGCGTCGCGATCACCGCCGCGTTGCTCTTGTTCACCTTGAGCAGGCTGGGACCGAACGAATCCACCATGTAGAGGTTGCCGGCGGCGTCGAACGCCATGGCCGACAGATCGATGTTGCCGGAGATGTTGCCAACCACCGTGCCGGCGCCGTTGCCGGTGTTGATGGTGAAGAGCTGGCCCTGCGAGTCGATCGCGTAGAGCTTCCCGTTGGTGGGATCGCAGGCGATGTCGCCTTCCACGATCACGTAGGTGTCGAGCGTCGCCACGTAGGTCGCCGCTCCGGTCGTGATGTTGATCGTGTAGAGCATGCCGCCGGGCGGCGAGTCGCTCGGGAATCCCTGGGAGACGCCGTACAGGGTGCCCGATGGCGCATAGGCGATCATGTTGACCTTGTTGCCCACGGTGCGCGGATTGCTGGTGACCGCGGTCGCGGGATTGATGTCGCGCAGCACGAAATTGTCGTCGATGCCGAGCAGACCGGCGGCGGCGGGACAGGCGAGCAACAGGAGCAGTGAGGGAAGCAGCAGCGAGCGAAATTTCATGGCGGCCTCGAGGATGTGAAAGCACGGAGCGAGAGCCGGACGGCCCTGCACGCTCGATGCTGCGAATCGCCACCCTAGCATTGGCGCCGCGTGCCGCCACACGAAAATCGCGTCGCCGGCGCGGGTGAAGGGCGTCGCCGGCGCTGCCGATAACTCCTCGGCAGGCGCTCGCCCGGGCCCCTCAGACCAGAACACTGGCCGCGTCGCGCCTCATACCGGAGATCTCGTGGGAAAGAAGCGTTTCTCCTTCTTCAAGCAGAAGCCCCTGAACCACTGGAGCTGGAAGCTCGCCGCCTTCCTGCTCAAGAGCCAGCTTCTCACCGTGTTCCTGCTGCTGTGCGGGCTGGGCGTGTGGATGGGCCTCAAGTCCCGGCCGGCCGCGGGCGCGCTGCCTTTCGACCAGCTGTTCGAAAACTTGAGCGTGCTTTCCTACCGCGAGTCGCCCTCGGATTCCTCGGCGCACTTCGTGGTGCAGTTGTGGGCCGCGAAGCACGTGTTCCGCGAATACGACGTGGACGCGCGGACGTTTCGCGCCCCGATCGAGGGCCGCGATTATCGCCGCGCGATCAGCGGCACGCACTATCCGGCGTTGCGGGTGCGTGGCCATGTCGGTCGGGGCTTCTGGCTCGAGATGCCCGACTCCAGCATCCGCATGCTCCTGCCCGAGCAATTTCAGGAGCTCTATCAGACCACGCTCGACTACGTGAAGCCGGTCTCGATCGTCACCACCGTGCTCGGCACGCTGTCCGGGTACTCGGTCGGCTACCGGCTCGCCACCTGGAGCCGGACGCTCGCCAATCCGCGCGTGCAGGAAAAGATCCTCGAAAGCCCGGGCATCGCCCGTCGGATCGCGCGAGAGGCCTGGCGGCGCGTGCTGATCGAGCCCGTGCTGATGGGCAACGAGGGCGATGCGAGCCGCATCGCGGCGCTGCACGGAACGCAGCGGCTCTACACCAACTTCTTCCGGCTCGCGCTCGACGACAGCGACGGATTCATCCCGCGCGAGGTGGCGCGGCTCGACAGCGCCGGACGCGCGAGCGAGGCTCGCGCGATGGAACGCTTCGCGGCGGCGGTCTCGCGCGTCGCGCGCGATTCCACGCTTTCGAGCGCCGACTTCGCCGCGATCGAAAACTGGGCCAGCCTGCTCGACCGCCGCGGACACTGGGCCGCCGACGCGATTCCGCCCGCGGGCGAAGAGCGCATGAGGTATCTGGGCACGCTCGCCTGGTACGGCCTCCAGCCCACCGCCAGTGACGAGCGGCGGATCTGGGTCGGCCCGCGGATCCTGGTTCGCGAGGGCGACACCGAGGGCTTCGTCGCCGACGATCTGCCCCTGCTTCCGGCCGGCTGCCCCGAAGCCTGGAGGCCGTGGCTCGACGGCGAGATCACCGGCGGAGCCGCCAATGCGTGGACCGGCCAGTGGCTCGGCTCCTCGCGCGAATTCGCACCGGTGTTCCAGATGGCCCGCGGCCTCGCGGGTCACTTCGCGCCCCGCAAGTAACCGCGACCGCTCTAGAACGATCTCGAGACCAGATAGGCACGCGCGCCGCCCCGCTCGGGGACGATGGTGGGCAGCGCGTGAAGCTTGAGCTCGCCGCGGTCCAGTTCGAGCAGCGCGGTCGGCTTCGGGCGGGTCGCCACCGAGTAGATCCCGTAGCCGAGACCGGCGAAGGTGCCGATCACGATCCCCCAGCGGAGCGGCTCGCCGCTGTCGTCCTTGGCCGCGAGCTCGATCGCGCCGCCCACGACCAGGCCGGCCAGCGCTCCGTAGATCGTCGAGCGTGCGATCTCGACCATGCCGTTCTCGGAGCCATGCCGCTCGACGTTGACCGCGGCGCGCGCAGGATTCGGACCCAGGGCGACCGCGACCAGCGCGGCGGAAATCAGCCGTCTCATGCTTCCTCCTCGAGGCGGGGAGCGAACGGGAGCACTGGTGCCACTCAAAGCCTACGCGGCGGCGCGGCCGCCGGGCAAGGCCGGGAAACCCGACCTCTCGCCCCTCATCTAATGTAGCCTTCGGCCGCCAGCCAGTGACCAGCTTACGTCAAGCGGGAGCACCCCATGTCGATACGCGCCGTGAAGCGAATCATCGAAGCCCAACCCACCGTCGAGGGCGCGGGAGTCCGCCTGCGCCGGGCCTTTGGCTTCGGCGACACCGAAGAGACCGACCCGTTCCTGCTGCTCGACGACTTCCGCAACGATCGGCCTGCCGACTACCTGGCCGGCTTTCCCTGGCACCCGCACCGCGGGATCGAAACCATCACTTACGTGCTGGCGGGAACGGTGGCGCACGGGGACAGCCTCGGGAACTCGGGCGCGCTGGGTGCCGGCGATATCCAGTGGATGACGGCCGGGCGCGGGATCCTCCATCAGGAGATGCCCAGGGGCGACGCGCAGGGACGCATGCACGGCTTCCAGCTCTGGGCGAACCTGCCCTCGTCGCTCAAGATGACCGCGCCCCGCTATCAGGACGTGCCGGCGGTCGCGATTCCGGAGGTCACGGAAGACGACGGCACGCGCGTGCGCGTGGTGTGCGGCGAGTTCTGGGGCAAGCAGGGACCGGTCGACCGCGTCGCCGCGGATCCCAGCTATCTCGACGTGTGGGTGCCGCCCGGCAAGCACCGGAGCTTCCCGATGGACACGCGGCGCAATGCCTTCGCCTACGTGTTCGAGGGCAGCGGCTCGTTCCGCGACGCGTCGCCGCCGATGGGGGTATTGACCGACCAGCCCGGTCCGGTCGAGCGCGTCGTGCGCGAGCAGACCGGCAACCGTTCGCTGGTGCTGTTCGGGTCGGGGGACGAAGTCACCGTGCAGGCCGGCGAGCAGGGCATCCGCTTCCTGCTGGTGTCGGGCAGACCGATCGAGGAGCCGGTCGCCTGGTACGGACCGATCGTGATGAACACCGAGGCCGAACTGCGCAAGGCCTACGAAGAGCTGCAGGCTGGCACCTTCATCCGCGACGGGCGGCGTCGCTGACGCGCGGCCGGGCTCAGGCCGGCGGCGAACGGCGCGAGCGCAGGAGCCGATTGGTGAGGCTGCGAGCCAGCGCGTAAGGGATCCCGATCACAGTCGTCCCCACGACCAGCGCCGCGAGCGGGTGCACCACGAGCGTGCGGCCCGGGACGTCGCGGAAGATCAGGTACTGCGCGACCCCGTCCAGCACCGTACCGATCGCAATCGGCACCAGCAGCGACTTCAACGCTCCAACCAGATTCCGCTTCCGGTGTGCGGGATCGGTGAACACCTCGAACAGGAACGGCGGCGTCCCCGCCTTCGAGTCGTGCCGCCCGTCGCGAATCCCCATCAGGATGGCCAGCACCGGCTGCAGGATGAATCGGAAGTTCATCGGCCCGGTCAGCCGGGCGGCCAGTCCATCGATCATGGATATCGCCATGTGCGGCTCCTCTCGGTGATTGTCGATGGAAACATTTCAGCCGATCGACCGGAGCTTAGCGCGTGTCGTGCGCGATCGGTGACGACAATTCTCGCGCAATCATGTCATTCTTGCTTGCAACAATTCCCGCCACATGTAAGCTGTCGCCTCAGCGCTGGCAATCAGAGCGCACGGATGGGTGACTCGTCACCCGCGCAACGCGAACTCGACCGTTCGGCGTTGCCCACGTAGTTTTCCTACACCGGAGGGAACGATGGCCGGCAGGAGAACGAGAAAGAAGGCGAAGAGAGGCGCTCGGCGGACGGTCCGCCGGGTTCGGCGCGCCAAGCGCGGTGCGCGCCGCAAAGTCCGTCGCGCAGTCCGCAAGACCGTTCGCCGCGGCAGACGCAAGGCTCGCCGCGGCCGTCGCGTGGTACGCCGCGGCGCTCGCCGCGTTCGTCGCGCGAAGCGGAAAGTGCGTCGGACGGTCCGCCGCGTGAAGAAGCGGGTGCGTCGCGCCGTGGTTCGCCGCGCCGTTCGCCGCCGCCGTGTGAAGAAAGCGGTCGAGGCGATGATGGAAGGCAGCCCGGAGATGGGCACGCCCTGATCGCGCTTCGTCGCTGAAAGTTCGGGGCCGAGCGCCGATCAACGGGCGTTCGGCCCCGAGCGCTTCGAGGGGGTCACTCCTCGAAGCCGGGGTTCCTCAGCAGCAGCGGTCGCGCCGGCAGATCCCCGGCCTCCTCGACCTTGAGCTTCACCTCGTCGAGCCAGGCCACCCCCGATCCGGCCATCGAGAGCCCGACCAGCAGCCGCGCGGCGTCGGCGGGAACGTCGGCCGCGATCTGGACGAAGTGCCACTCCTGACTGCCGCGAATCGGGGTCTGCTCCGCACGACGCATGAGGATCAGCTTCCCCTTCGAATCCTCGGCGCCGATCCAGAGATAGGCGATGCCCGTGACGCGCTGGCTGCGGACCGCGGCGGTCAGGCGAACGCTGCGGCCGAGCGCCGGGGAGGCGTCCACGCGCTGGATCAGGCCGGCGAGACCGGCGAGGCCGGTCGTGGAGGTGTCGGTGAGACACCCGACGCGGCCGCTCGAGCGACCGCTGAAGGCGACGTCATCGTCGCGGTCGTAACGACAGCGGAACGAGTCGACCGGCGTCTTGCCCCACCCGACCGGCGCCTGGTTCACGCGAAACACGTCGTCCCAGGACGCCTCCATCGCCACCGGTGCGCCCGCCTCCCGCCAGGCGTCGAAGCCGCCCACCAGCACCGCGACATCGGGCCGCCCCCTTCGCATCCAGGAACGCGCCGCATCCAGCGCCAGCTCCTCGGCGAGACACGAACAGTAGAACACCAGCTTCTTCCCTGGCGGAAGCTCGACCGCCGGGCCATCGAGCGGCGCCGAGAGGTCATCGCGTATGTGCCCGATCTCGCGTTGCGGCGCGGGGCGCACGTCCACCAGCACGATGTCGCCGCGGCTCTGCGCGGCGACGGCCTGAGGCACGCTCAATCGGTCGACGCGCGCGGTGTCGGGCGCTGCCGGGGCCAGAGTTGGCGCCGCCGGCTTCCTCTTCGCCGCCAGCGCTGCGGGTGCGGCGAGCAGCGCCAGCGCAAGCACGATGGTACTCGCCCCGATCCACTTTCCATGCACTCTCGTCCCCCTTGCGTCCGTTCGGGTTGCGCGCGCCGGCGAGCGCGCACTGGTTTGACTGGACTTGACGGGCGTCGAGTGACCGCCTAGCGTTCCGCCCTCTTGCTGCATGGCTCGGGAGGATACAGGCGATCGAGCCGCTGATTGAAGTTCTGGAGACGACGACGCCCACCTCACGGCCCCTGGAGCGGCGTCATGACGGTGGTTCTCATTTCGGGAGGCAGGCATGCGGTGGTCCCTTGCTGAACGTGGGTTCCGGGTGGCGCTGGTCGCCCTCGGCCTGGCCGGTTTCGTCACCTCGACCGCGAGCGCCCAGAGCAGCTACCGCGCGTTCGAGAAGAACCTCGAGCTGACCGGGTTCTATGGCTACTACATCGCCAGCGACCTCTACACCTCGGTGGGCGGCACGGGTGGCGGCCACATCGGACTCGGAAACTCCGGTGAGTACGGCGGCCGCATCGGCATCAACCCGAGCCCGGGCTTCGGCTTCGAGTTCGGCTACACGCGGGTGAGCTCGGACGTGAAGGTCGGCGGCAGCTACGGCGGGTTCAATCCGCAGGGCCTCGGCAAGATCAACGGCAATGAGTACGATTTCAACTTCCTGTTCAGTCAGCCGATTCCCTATCAGCAGCGGGCGGCCGGCTTCTTCACCTTCGGCCTCGGCTGGACCGACACCGATCCCCAGATCAACGCCCCGTCGGGCAAGACCTTCTCCGGCAATTCGCTGTTCGCCTGGAATTTCGGGCTCGGCACCAAGATCTCCCTCACCTCGAACCTGCTGCTGCGCCTCGAGGGCCGCTGGCGCATCACCGACACCAACATCACCACCAGCGCCGGCACGTGGTGCGACTATTACGGGTACTGCTACACCTACGCCTCCAGCACCTACAACAGTGGCGAGCTGACCGGCGGCCTCACCTACCGGATGAATCTCGGCCGCTGAGCCGGCGACGTTCGGGCGGTCCGATCACCGCGGTCGCACCTCGACCGCGGTGATCTTGTATTCGGGGCAATCGGTGAACCGATCCGTCACCGTGCTGGTGAGCCGATTGGTCTCGCATTCCGGGAAATGGAAGCTCAGGAACACCGTGCCGCGCTGGAGCCCGGGCGAGAGTCGCGCCCGGACCTCGATCTCGCCCGAATCACTGGCCACCGAGACCCTCGCACCGTCACCGATCCCCCGATCCGCGGCATCGTCGGGGTTCATGTCCAGCCGCTCTTCCGGGACCAGCTCGAGATCGGGGGTCCGGCGCGTCATGGTGCCGGCGTTGTAATGAACGAGCCGGCGGCCCGTCACCAGGGTGAGGCCGTCGCGCAGCTGAGGCGACGGCAGGTACGTGACGCGCGACAAGCGACCGCGACCGCGGGTGAATTCTTCCCGGTGCAGAATCGGGGTGCCGGGGTGATCGAGCGATGGGACCGGCCACTGGAGTCCCTCGCCATCGAGCCGGTGGTAGCGGACGCCGGCATAGATCGGCGTCAAGCCCGCGATCTCGGCCATGATCTCGGCCGGACTCGTGAAGCTCTGAGGCAGTCCGGTCGCGTTCATCAGCTCCAGCAGCACCTGCCAGTCGGGGCGCGCCCCGGCGACCGGCGGAAGGGCCATGCGCACGCGCTGGATGCGGCGTTCGCCGTTGGTGAAGGTTCCGTCCTTCTCGAGGAAGCTCGCGCCCGGCAGCACCACGTGCGCGAGCTTCGCGGTCTCTGACGGGAACAGCTCCTGAACCACGAGAAAGTCGAGAGCGGACAGCGCGGCGCGCACCTGGCCGGTGTCGGGATCGGTCTGTGCCACGTCCTCGCCGAGGATGACCATGGCGCGGATCTCGCGATCGAGGGCCGCACCGTACATGCGCGGGATGGTGCGGCCGGGACGCTCGGGCACTGGCCGGCCCCAAACTCGGCCGAACTTCTCGCGCATCTCGGGATCCTCGACACTCTGATATCCGGGCAGGAAGTCCGGCTGGCAGCCCATGTCGGCCGAGCCCTGCACGTTGTTCTGGCCACGCAACGGATTGATTCCAACGCCTTCGCGCCCGATCGCGCCCCGGAGCAGCGCGAGATTGCACAGCAGCATCACCGCCTCGCTTCCCTGCAGATGCTCGGTGACGCCCAGGCCGTGCAGCGCCATCGGGCGTCGTGCGCGGGCGTAGAGATGGGCCGCTTCGCGAATCCTCCCCGCCGGCACACCGGTAATCCCCGCCGCCCACTCGAGGCTTGTCGCGAGCGCGAACGCCCGGAATTCCTTCCACCCTTCGGCGCGCGCGGCGAGGAAATCGTGATCCACCAGGTCTTCTTCGACCAGCACGCGCGCCAGCGCGTTGAGGAGCGGCACGTTGGTGCCGGGCCGGAGCTGCAAATGGAGGTCCGCGATCTCGGCCAGCTCGGTGCGGCGAGGATCCACCACGATCAGGCGCGAGCCCTCGAGCGCCGCCCGCCGCAGGCGCGCACCGGTCACCGGGTGCGCCTCGGTGGGATTGGCCCCCACCACCAGCAGCAGGTCGGCGCGGTCGATGTCGGCGAGCGAATTGGTCGCGGCGCCGGTCCCGAACGCCACGCGCATCCCGGCCGCCGACGGCGCATGGCAGACCCGCGCGCAGCAGTCCACGTCATTCGTGCCGAGCCCGGCGCGCAGCCATTTCTGGAAGAGATAATTCTCCTCGTTGGTGCAGCGCGAGGACGAGAGTCCGGCGACCGCGCCTCGGAAGCGCGAGAGCTCGCGGGCCACCAGCCCGACCGCCTCGTCCCAGCCCGCCTCCACCAGCCGGCCGCCGCGACGCACCAGCGGCGTGCGCAGCCGGTCCGGGTGACGCGAGAAGCCGTGCGCGAAGCGGCCCTTCACGCACAGGTGGCCGCGGTTGACCGGTGAGTCGGCGCCCTCGATGCGCACCACGCGGTCGCCCGCGACCTGGACTTCGAGGCCGCAGCCGACGCCGCAGTAGCCGCAGGTGGTGCGCCTGGTCTGGATCGGAGTCGGCGCAGTGCGCACGCGCTCGAGATCGACGCTGGAGATCGCCTCGGTGGGACAGGCGCCGAGGCAGGCGCCGCACGAGACGCAATCGCTCGCGCCAAAGCGCTCCGGCGTCCAGGTGAGCGAAGCCTCCGCGCCGCGACCCCTTACCGCGTAGACGAACTGGCCCTGGATTTCCTCGCAGGCTCGCACGCAGGCCCGGCACAGGATGCAGGCGGAGAGATCGATGCGCAGGTAGGGGTGAGTCTCGTCGCGTCGCGGCGGCGATCCGTCGGCGGCGTAGCGATCGCCGCGCACCCCCCACTCGCGCAGGGTCTCGCCGACCCGGCCCCCGGGCTTCGATGCCGCCACGATCAGCTCGCCGAGATCGCGCCGGTAGGCCTCGAGGCGTGCGCTGCGCGTCGCGATCGAGGCTCCTTCGCGTGACGGCGTGGTGCACGCGGCCATGAAGCGGCCGTCCATCTCGACCAGGCAGGCCCGGCAGTGGCCGCCGCTTCTCAGCTTCTCGTTCCAGCAGAAGGCGGCGAGCGGGATCCCGGCCGCGCGACAGGCCTCGAGCACCGTTCCCTTCGGCTCGACCGCGATCCCGTCGATGCGCATCATGCGAACACCTGGTCGCCGAAGTGCTCGAGCAGATCGCGAATCGGCCGCGGAACGCTCTGGCCGAAGCCGCACAGGCTTCCCATCTCGAGGGTCTCGAGCAACCTCCGCATCGAGCCCGCGTCCCGGAGTCCCGCGAGTCGCGCGGCGCCGATGCGGCACGGGGCGCACGCGCCGCAGGATTCGAGCCGCGCGAATTCGAACAGGTGCTCGGCCAGTGCGCGAGGGCTCACGCCCTCGTCCAGCACCACGATGCCGGCATGCCCGAGGCCCGGCAAGCCTTCATAGGACAGCGGGACGTCGAAATCCCGTTCGGGAACCACGCGTCCGAGCGGACCGCCGATCAGCGCCATGCGCCAGCCGCGATCGGCCGGCGGACCGCCGCCGGCCTGGGTGAGCACGCGGCGGAGCGGCGTGCCGAGCGGAACCTCGACGACCCCGGGATGACGGATCGCGCCCGAGAGGCTCATGGCCTTCGTCCCGCTCGGCCGTCGCTGGCGCGCGGCCCATGGCACGATCGCCAGGGTTTCGACGTTCTGCACCACGGTCGGGAAGCCGTGCAGCCCGGCTTCGGCCGGATAGGGCGGCTTGGGCTGCGCCTCGCCGCGCAGGCCCGCGATCGAGCGGAGCAGCGCGGTCTCTTCGCCGCAGACGTAGGAGCCGGCGCCCGAGATCACCTCGATGTCGAATCCGCGCCCCAGGCGATCCGCCGCGCGCGCCGCCTCGATGGCGGCGCGAATCGAGGCCTGGGCTCGCGGGTACTCCCCGCGCACGTAGACGATGCCATGGGTGGCGCCGATGACCTTCGCGCACGCCGCCATCCCCGCCAGGATCGCGTGCGGGTCCTCCTCCATCAGCAGGCGGTCCACGAACGAGCCGGGATCTCCCTCGTCGCCGTTCGCGACCACGTAGCGCCGCTCGGCCGCGGTGTCGCGCGCGGTGCGCCATTTGGCCGCAGTCGGGAAGGAAGCGCCGCCGCGTCCGCGAAGATGCGATTGCTCGAGCGCGGCCAGGATTTCCGCGCCCGGCGGCAGATCGTACTCGGAGAAGTCCGCGGGCGCCGCGCCTGCGACGAGATGTCGTAAGACGACCGGCGATTCGGCGAGAGACCGGCGCGGAATCTCGCCCGCCTCCCAGCCCTCCGCTCCGGCGTACACGCGGCCCTGCACCTGGAATGCCGGCGGCTCGTAACAATGTCCGAGACAGCGCACCGCCGAGGCGGCGTCGAGATGGGGATGACGCGAGCGCACTTCGGCCGCGCCGGCGAAGTGGCAGCTGGTCCCGTCGCAGTAGCGCGGCCCCGGCGCGATCAGGTCGTAACCGCTTCGAATGCCCTCGACGGTGGCGAGCGGGAGCCCGCGCTTTGCGGCGACTTCATCGTCGCCACTCCCCCTCATGAGGTCGCCGATGGCGTTCCCGCTGGCGGCCCCTCCGGCCAGCCGGCGGGCCCGGGCGAGAATCAGCGGTTCCGACCTGGGCGTGGGCATGGAGGGAATCGTACCTCGCTCTCGAGAGTTCCTGCTCCGGATCGGGTGAGGGCCCCGCGGCGATGATCCCCGCGGAGCCCTCGTCGTGGCGCGGCCGCCGGCCTCCTCGCGGAGCACCGGCACCGGCGGACGTCACGATGCGTTCGCGAACGTCAGGTCAGCTTGATCGGGACCGTGACCCCCTTGGCCTCGGCGGCCTTGGGCATCGTGATCACGAGCAGTCCGTTCTTGAACGTCGCCACCACCTTGTTCGCCTCGACCGGAGCCGGCAGCCGCACGCTCCTCGTGAAGGCCCCGTAGCCGCGCTCGAGCCTCAAGTACTTCTCGCTCTTCTGCTCGGCTTCCTCGTGCTTCTCGCCTTTGACGGTGAGGACGTCGTGCTCGATCAGCACCTGAACGTCCTTGGGCTCGATTCCCGGGATCTCGATGCGCGCCGTCAGCGCATCCGGGGTCTCGGACACATCCATACGCGGCGCCCACTCCCCCATGGTCGAGAATTCATCCCCGTCCCACACCCGATCGAACAGCCGATCCATCTCATTGCGGAGCCACCGAGCTCCCGTGGTGGGCACCAGAGTCGCCTTCATACATTCCTCCCGCTTTGCGCACTGATCCTGATTCGATCCGCCGCGCCTGCGTCGTCGCCCGGCGCACCGCCCGCTTCGTGCTACGAAACGGCAGCAGAACACTCTGCAGAGCGCGTGCCAGTCCGCGGCCCGCGAGAGAGCGGCCGCGCGATCATGAAACCGCGCCCGGCTCCGCGAGTTGCGCGGGCACCCACCGGCTCGCCCCAGCGCCCGATCAGACGCCCGCGCCGGGTCCCGCTGTCATTCCGTCAGGGAAGGCCGGATTTGTCACTCAGGCGGGAAGGTCGTGGCCTCGAGTTTCGCGCGCCAACGGCAAGACGATCAGCCCGAGAAGGTAGATCGTTCCGACCGCCGTAACCGCCCGGTTGAACGATCCGAACAGTCCCACCAGGGTTCCGGTGAGGAACGGCCCGGTGGCGGCGAAGACCCGCGCCGCGTTGAAGCAGAAGCCCGAGCCGGTGGCGCGCAGCCGCGTGGGATAGAGCTCGGGCAGGTAGATCGCGAAGCCGGTGAACACTCCATTGGTGAAGAATCCGAGCACGGGCAGCAACGCGAGCGTCGCCTGGTAGGTTCTTCCGGGCGCGAAAGTGAGCGGGACCGATATCAGCGCGCCCAGGTAGTAGAGTGCGAACGTCCAGCGGCGGCCGAGCGCGCCGGCCAGCGGCGCGAACACCAGGTAGCCGGCCAGCGAGCCGGCGTTCAGCACCATCACGGCGACGCTCACCCGATGCACGGTGGCGGCTTCACCGATCCGGGCGGTATCCGGCAAGTGCCGGAGCAGTACCGGAGTCCAGTAGGTGACGCCCCACAGCCCGAACACCGCCGCGAAGGCGAGCGCGAATCCAATCCAGGTCGTGCGGCGGAACTCGGGTCGGAACAGCTCGCGCAGCGAGGCGAGCCGCGGCGCGGCGGCGCCTTCGCCGGATCGAGACCCGGCGCTCCCGCGCGCAACCCCGCCGGCGATCGCCGCCGACCACAGCTCCGGCTCGCGGACGTTGCGGCGAATCACCAGCGCCAGCAGGGCCGGAGCGACGCCGACCAGGAACACCGCTCGCCAGCTGAACGGCCCGACGAAGTAGTTGACCAGGGCGGCGACGAACACTCCCACCGCCCAGGCGGACTGGAGAATCCCCGCGGCCGTGGCGCGCTTGCGACCGGGCCACACCTCCGCGACCAGCGCCGCTCCCGCCGCCCACTCGCCGCCGACTCCGAGCGCGGTGAGAAAGCGGAACGCGGCGAGCTGCCACCAGGTGCGGGAGACGGCCGCGAGTCCCGTGAACGTGGCGTAGATGAGAATCGTCCACACCAGGGCGCGCGTGCGTCCGATGCGATCGGCCAGCACGCCGAACAGCACGCCGCCCGCCGCCCAGCCGATCAGGAAGATCGAGAGGATCCAGCCGCCGTGCTGCGCGATCGCGGCCTCGGTGGCGCCACTTCCCAGCAGACCCTTCAGCGCCGGGGTCAGCACCAGCACGTAGAGCGTCGAGTCCATCGAGTCGAACACCCAGCCCATCCACGCCACCAGCAGCACCAGCGCGTGATAGCGGGTGACGACTCCGCGCTCAGAATTCGTAACGCACCTCGCCGACCGTGCCGCGCCAGTAGGCGAGCGGACCGCTCGGCAGCAGCCATTCGACCACTGCCGAGACCGGAATCATCATGCCGCCGCGGATTTCGTGACGCAGGAAGCGGACCTGCCAGGGAGTCGGGACGCCCCGGCCCCCCTGTTCGCGGAAGCGATCCGGGGCGAACACGCTGACGGGAAGGCCGTCCGGGCCGAAGCGATATTCGAGAGCCACGGTGGTCGCGCCCTGCTCGAGCGTGACGCGGGCCTTGTCGTCATCGATGGGCACCCAGCGCAGGATCGGGTTCAGCACCAGCGCGGTCGGGAACCACAGCGCCTCGGCCAGGAATCGGTGCGACGCGCCGGCGGCGAGGCCCGGCGAGCCGCGCGAGGAGACCAGTGGCACCAGCCCGGCGACCGCGGCCCGAATCGAGCCTTCGCCGGCCACCAGAGCATCCCGCACGAAGATGTCGAGGCCGGGCAGCATGCGAATGCGCGCGTCCCAGACGTATCCCGCCGGCTGCCAGGTGAAGAGCTGTTTGGCGCGGAACCTCCGCCAGCCCGAGGGGCCGGGCCGGATCAGGAATTCACCGCGGGTCCAGATCTGCGCGCGCCGGATCAGGCGCTGGTTCGGCGGAAGACGCTCGCGGAGATAGCGGGCCACCGGTCTCGGCAGCGCGTCGAGGTCGCCGGGTTGAAGAGTGCGCGCGGCGGCGCGCGGCATGGCCCTGGTGAGCCGCGCCATGGTGCGATTGGACTCGGCGTTCCACCACTGCGCGGCCAGCGCACCGGCGCCGAGCAGCGCGACCAGCACCAGGACCACGATCACGATCGGCATCAGCATCGGTCGGGAATGTACGACAGCGGCCAGGAATTGCACTACCTTTGCGCCATGTCGCGCTCGAACGCGAACGACCGCGCTGATCGCCGAACGGACGGATCGGCCCCCTACTGGTCTGCCCCGGCCGCCGACCTCCTCCTGAAAATGGGCTCGGACACGAACGGCCTGTCGTCGACTGAAGCGGCCGATCGGCTCAGGCGCTACGGGCGCAACGAAACGCGCCGCCGGGACCGGCGCACGCCGCTGGGGGTGCTGCTGCGCCAGTTCTCCAACCCTCTGCTGCTGGTGCTGCTGTTCGCCTCGGCGGCTTCGGCGCTGACCGGTTCCTGGATCGAATCGATCATCGTGCTGGTGATCGTGGCGCTCACCGTGAGCCTGGGCGCGGCGCGCGAGATCGGCGCTTACCGCGCCGCGGCGGCGCTCGAGGCGCGCGTGCAGACTCTCGTCACCGCGCTCCGGGACGGCGGCGCGGTGCGGATTCCCGTGGCCGAGGTGGTCCCCGGCGACGTGGTGCTGCTGTCGGCGGGCAGTCTGGTCCCGGCTGACGGCGTGCTGATCGAGGCCACCGATTTCCACGTCAACGAGGCCGCGCTCACCGGCGAGAGCTTCCCGATCCAGAAACAGCCGGGCGTCGTCGAGGCCGGCGCACCGCTCGGGGCCCGCAGCAATTGCGTGTTCCTCGGCACCAACGTCCGGAGCGGAACGGCGCGATTCCTGGTCGTGTCGACGGGGCTCGGCACCCAGTACGGCGCGATCGCGCGGCGGCTGCGTACGCGCCCGACCGAGACCGAGTTCGATCGCGGCATCCTGCGCTTTGGGTATCTCCTCACCAGCGTGATGGTGGTCATGACCCTCGCGGTGTTCGTGATCCACGTGCTGCGCGGCCGGCCGCCGATCGAGACGCTGCTGTTCTCGGTGGCGCTGGCGGTGGGCCTTTCGCCCGAGCTGCTGCCGGCGATCCTGAGCATCAATCTGGCGCGGGGCGCGTCACAGATGGCCACGGCCGGCGTCCTGGTGCGAAGACTCCAGGCGATCGAGAACCTGGGGAGCATGGACGTGCTCTGCACCGACAAGACCGGCACGCTGACCGAGGGCGTGGTGCGACTGGAGGGCAGTTACGGACCCGACGGGGAGACCCTGACGTCGGTGCTGGACCTCGCCGGCTGCAACGCCGCGCTCGAGACCGGGATCGGCAGCCCGCTCGACGACGCAATCGTCGCGGCCTGCAAGCCGGCTCCGGCGGTCCAGAAGCTCGCCGAGATCCCGTTCGACTTCGTGCGTCGCAGGGTCAGCGTGGTGGTTCGCGAGGCGCAAGGCGTGCGACTCGTGACCAAGGGCGCGTTCGAGCCGCTGCTCGCGATCTGCTCTTCGCTCCCCGGCGGCACGGCTCTCGACGGCGCGCGGCGCGCCGAACTGGAGCGGCGCTTCGACGAATGGGGCGCGCGCGGGATCCGCGTGCTGGGCATCGCCAGCCGCGATCTCCCGGAGCGCGCGAGCTACTCGCGCGACGACGAGCGCGATCTCACCTTCGAAGGATTCGTGACCTTCAGCGACCGGCCCAAGCCCGGCGTGGCCGGCGCGCTCGCCGATCTCGCCCGGCTCGGCGTGTCGGTCAAGATCATCACCGGCGACAACCGCCTGGTGGCCCGGCAGGTCGCGGATCAGGTCGGTCTCACGGAGGGGGGACTCCTCAGCGGAGCGGAGCTCGATGACATCAGCGACGAAGCGCTTCCCCGGGAAGTGGAGCGGGCCCGATTGTTCGTCGAGGTGGATCCGACCCAGAAGGAGCGGGTGATCCGCGCGCTCCGCCATTCGGGCCACGTGGTCGGGTTCCTCGGCGACGGGGTCAACGACGCGCCGGCGATGCATGCCGCCGACACCAGCCTGTCGGTGGATCAGGCGGTCGACGTGGCCCGCGAGGCCGCCGACTTCGTGCTGCTCGAGCGCGATCTCGACGTGATCCGGCGGGGCATCGAGGAGGGCCGGCGCACCTTCGCCAACAGCATGAAGTACATCCTCACCACCACCAGCGCCAATCTCGGCAACATGCTGAGCATGGCGCTGGCTTCGTTGTTCCTCCCCTTCCTGCCGCTGCTGGCGAGCCAGATCCTGCTCAACAATTTCCTCGCCGACGTGCCGGCGCTGGGGCTGGCCGAGGATCGTGTGGATCCCGAGATGGTCGAGAAGCCGGAACGCTGGAACATCCTGTTCATCGGGCGGTTCATGCTGGTGTTCGGAGTGCTCAGCTCGGTCTTCGACTTCGTCACGTTCGGCGCACTGCTGGGCATCTTCCACGCCCCGCCCGCCACCTTCCGCACCGGCTGGTTCGTCGAATCGCTGCTCACCGAGCTGCTGGTGGCGCTGGTGGTGAGGACGCGGCGCCCCTTCTTCCGCAGCCTCCCCGGGCCGTTCCTGTTCTGGGCGACGGTGGCGTTGATCCCGCTGGCGTTCGCGCTCCCCTACCTGCCGTTCGCCGGCCTGATGGGTTTCGTGCCCCTTCCGTTGCCGCTGGTCGGGATGCTGGTCGCGATCGCACTCGCCTACGTGGTTTCGGCAGAGCTCGCCAAGATCCCCTTCTATCGGACGCGCCCCGCCATCCCCGCGCCATCGCATCGCGCCGAATCGGCGGCGTGACACGCTGGCAGCGGCGCCTGACAGAGTGGCGGGAGCGGGCCGAGCGCCGGAGGGGCGCCGCCGGTCCGAGCGAGGGGTGGTTGCGCCGGAACGCGCATTCAATTCACGGGAACACCGCATCTTGCGTGACTGCGCCCGCCGATGGCACGAGCGTTGCCCTGTCCGATTTCGCACCCCTTTGGGGCGAAGGAGGAAGCCATGAAGATCCTGATCGCAGTGGACGACTCGGCCTACTCGCAGGCCGCGATGGACTGGGCCAAGAGCATGACGTGGCCGGCCCGCACCGAATTCCTCGTGCTGTCGGCGGCGCGCCCGATCGTCGCGTCCTACGCCGTCGCCGAGGCACCGGCGATGGGCTTCCCGGCCGAAATCTACGAAGAGGAAGTGAAGCATCACCAGGAGATCAGCGCTCGTTTCGAGCGGCAGCTCCGGGACCACGGCTTCAAGAGCCGGGCCCTGGTCGCGCAAGGCGATCCGCGTGAAGCCATCGTGGACGCGGTGCGCGAACATGGTGTGGACCTGGTGGTGCTCGGTTCGCACGGGCGCACCGGCTTCACCAAGTTGCTGCTGGGGAGCGTGGCGAGCCACGTGGTGACTCATGCGCCGTGCAGCGTGCTGGTGGTGAAGCT
This sequence comes from Candidatus Sulfotelmatobacter sp., assembly GCA_035498555.1. Taxonomy (NCBI): domain Bacteria; kingdom Pseudomonadati; phylum Acidobacteriota; class Terriglobia; order Terriglobales; family Candidatus Korobacteraceae; genus Candidatus Sulfotelmatobacter; species Candidatus Sulfotelmatobacter sp. The sequence continues at coordinate 9,174 of DATKAB010000130.1, read as the reverse complement.
GGCCAACGGCGCCAAGAACCCGAAGGTGCCGTCGTGAGCGCCGGACGCAGGTTCGCGCTCGCCATGCTGATGATGGCCGCGTTGCTGGCGGCCGCAACGGTGATTCGCTCGCTGGCCGCCGACACCGCCACGCCAGTTCCGATCACGATGGGAGCGGGCAGCTCGCTGTGGCTCGAAGGCAAGTCGACGCTCCATGATTTCGAGAGCCGCACTTCGAGTTCCACGCTCAGCCTGACCCGCGATCCGGCCTCGACTTCGCCCGCCGACGTCGCCGGGCTCGAGAGCCTGATCCGCGGCGGCTCCATCCGCTCGGTGGATCTGGACGTTCCGGTCACCAGCCTCAAGTCCGAGAAGTCGGGGCTCGACAAGAACCTCTGGAAGGATTTGAAGGCCGAGCAGTATCCGTCGGTCAAGTTTCACCTCACGCACTATGTCGTCTCGCCGGCGGGAGTTCCCGGCGACACGATGCAGATCCGCGCGGAAGGCACGCTCGAAGTGGCCGGGGTCCAGCGACCGGACACGCTCGAGGCCCGCGCCTTCCGCGCATCCGAAGGCGTCTGGCTCGAGGGCAGCGAGCCGCTGCTCATGAGCGAGTTCGGTATCCATCCGCCCGCGATGATGCTCGGCGCCCTCAAGGTCGCCGATCGAATCGTGGTTCGCTACAAGCTGCTTCTGGTACCCAAGGGTGACGGCAGCGCGTCGCTTCCCACCCGAGTCAATTAGAAAGGGGAACGTCATGCACACGAACGACCTGAGTGCTCGCCCCAGTGCCCGCCGTTTCGCGCGAGTGGCGGCGTTGGCGACGTGGATGGCCCTCCTGCTGGCCGGAGCTGCGTTCGCGGCCGAGGGGGATTCAACCGCCACCAACCCGGCGGCGCCTCCCGAGCTTCCGCGCGCCAAGCCACAGATCATCGTGATCGACAATTTCCGTCCGCATGACGCCCGCGGGCTGAACGTGTTCGAACCGCCAAAAACCTCGACAGTTCCCTACACCGGGTTCCAGCTCCAGATCGGCGGCGCGTTCACCCAGCAGTTCCAGGATCTCACTCACGAGAACACCGCCGCCCCGAACGTCGTCGGCGGCGTGAACCTGAACAAGCTCATCGACATCGGGCCCGGCTTCAACAACGCCGACGCCAATCTCTACATCGACACGCAGCTGGGTCGCGGCATTCGGATGGCGTTGACCATGTACCTCAGTTCGCGTCACCACAACGAGACCTGGGTCAAGGACGGCTATCTGTTGATCGACGGCTCTCCGTGGGAGAACGAGACGCTCGACAACATCATGAAGTACCTGACCCTGAGGCTGGGGCACTTCGAGATCAACTATGGCGACATGCATTTCCGGCGCAGTGACAACGGCCAGACGATATTCAATCCGTTCGTCGGCAATCTCATCATGGACGCCTTCACCACCGAGATCGGCGGCGAAGCCTACGTCCACGCCAAGGACGCCTTCGGAATGGTCGCGGTGACCGGCGGCGAAGTGCACGGTCTGGTCACCACTCCCGACGCGCGCTCGCCCAGCTTCATTGGCAAGCTCGGCTACGACAAGCAGCTGAACCCGGCGGCCCGGGTGCGCATCACCGGCTCGATCTACACGACCAACAGCTCGCAGAGCAACACGCTCTACAGCGGTAGCCGGGCGGGGTCGCGCTACTACTTCGTGCTCGAGAACGTGAACGCCACCGAGAGTGCCAACGCGTGGTCGGGCGACATCCAGCCCGGCCAGTCCGACAAGGTCACCGCGTGGGTGGTCAACCCCTTCATCAAGTATCAGGGTCTCGAGCTGTTCGGCAACGTCGAGCAGTCGAACGGCCGCAAGTCCACCGAGACCTCGGACCGCAAGTTCACCCAGAACGCGGTGGAAGGCATTTACCGGTTCCTCAAGAATCAGTTCTACGTCGGCGGGCGCTACGACATCGTCAAGGGTCGCCCGGCTGGCGCCGCCTTCACGCAGGACGTGACCGTGGACCGCACCGAGGTTGGCGGCGGCTGGTTCCTGACCCAGAACATGCTGGCCAAGATCGAGTACGTTCAGCAGGACTACAAGGACTACCCGGTGAGCGATATCCACAACGGCGGGCAGTTCAAGGGCGTGATGGTCGAGGCCGGAGTGTCCTTCTAGCAGCGCGAGACCCACGATGCGGATCCGCCCCGACCGCTATGAGCAAGAAGCCGGAAGGAACAGGAGGGCGGGCGCGAGAAATCGCGCCCGCCTCTTGCCTGTGCTGATCCTCCCCCTGGCACTGGCCTTCGCGGCCCGCGCCGATGAGCCGTCGGTGGCCGTCGGCAGCGTCGGTCCCGGGTGCCACGTCGCCGGCAGCTTCCGGGTGGCGGCCTCCTCGACGGTCGCCTGGCAGGTGCTCACCGACTACGATCACATTCACGAGTTCGTGAGCTCGATGAAGGAGAGCCACGTCGAGCGCCGCGACGCCGACAGCCTGCTGGTACGGCAGGACGCGATCAGCAGCTTCTTCATCTTCCACCATCGCGTCCAGGTGCTGCTCGACGTCCGCGAGACTCCCGAGAGTCGCATCACCTTTCGCGACGTGCTCGGCAAGGACTTCCGCGACTATCAGGGCGAGTGGCGAATCACATCCGATTCGACCGGGACGCGGGTGAACTACGAGCTGCAGGCCGAGCCCCACATGGCGATGCCGAAGTCCGTGTGCCGGGGCATGCTACGCGACGTGGCCCGCGACCTCCTGAGCCAGGTTCGCGTCGAAATGCTGCGGCGCGCGAGCCATGAGGAGTCGCGGGAAGAGGAGCGCTCCGAGCGCTGAGTTGCTCAGCTCGGCCGCTCGCGACGCTCGAGCGCCGTCTGCACGACCTCGATGACCTCGTCGGGATCGGGCGGATCCACCGCGTAGAAGATCGGTCGCAGTGGTTGGACGGCGGTCCGGGTTCGCAACGACGGCTGCGCCGAAAGCACGATCAGATGCATGTCTGGAAGGGCGCGTCGCAGCAGCTTGAGCACGCCCAGGTCCGACTCCAGCTCTTCTCCGAGCGCGTACACCACCAGATCCGGCGGCTGCGCCACCGCGGCCTCCAGGAAACGCTCGCCGTCGCTGAAGGAGCGGACGCCGTAGCCGCGGTCGAGTAGCGTATCCGCGACACGACCCACTTCGTCGTGCCGGGGGCGCGGGTCGCAGATCATGATCATGGGCATCGGCCGCTCTCGGGGCTGGAATGGAGAGCGCTCGGGGCCGTCCACGGGTCCGTTTCCGGGCCCGAGCGGACGGCGAGCCGCTCTCGCCATGACGATCCTGCTCCGCAAGCCGCGTGCCCGGTCGTGCGTCAGGCTGCGACTCGACAAGCCCTTGCGAGCGACGGCCCCGCGCAACGGTCGTGAGGGCGGATACGGGCGTGGCGCCGAAACTCTGACAGCCCGTCACGCCACGCCTGAAGCTTTGGCAGAGCGCGGCGGCCGAGAGCGGCGCTGCGAGCTCAGTCGTCCCCGGCGCCGCTCGAGCCGGAGGCGGCGTCGATTTCCTTCAGCTTCCGGTAGAGGTTTCGCTCGCTGATTCCGAGGATGGCGGCGGCCTTGTGGCGGTGTCCCTTGCACTCCTCGAGCACCCGGCGAATGTACCGGCGCTCGACCTCTTCGAGCGTGGTCAGGCGGCGATCGTCGCCGTCGCTCCTGAAGCTGGGCTCGAGCCGCACGCCCATCGGCAGGTGCTCCGGCTCGATCACGCCGCCGTCGCACAGAATGAGCGCGCGCTCGATGACGTTCTCGAGCTCGCGGACGTTGCCCGGCCAGTGATAGCGCTGCAGCACTTCCATCGCGGCGGGCGAAGGACGCACCTGGCGCTTCGACACCACCGGCGAGTTGCGGATGAAGTGCTCGACCAGCGGCGGAATGTCGTCCCGCCGCTCGCGAAGCGGCGGGACCACCAGCGAGAACACGTTGAGCCGGTAGTAGAGGTCCTCGCGGAACTGTCCCTCCCTGATCATGGTTTCGAGCGCGCGATTGGTGGCGGCGATCACGCGCACGTCCACGCGGATGTCGGCGGTCCCGCCGAGCCGGCGGAAGATGCCGGTTTCGATCACGCGCAGGAGCTTGGCCTGGAGCGGCGGCGTGATCTCGCCGATCTCGTCGAGGAAGATGGTGCCGTGGTCGGCGACTTCGAACAGCCCGTGCTTCAGGCGGATGGCGTCGGTATAGGCGCCCTTTTCGTGCCCGAACAGCTCGCTCTGCAGGAGGTTCTCGTGCAGCGAGGCGCAGTCCACCACCACGAACGGCTGTTCGGCGCGCGGGCTCAGCTTGTGGACGGCGCGCGCGATCAGCTCCTTCCCCACTCCGCTCTCGCCTCGAATCAGGACGGTGGAATCGGTCTCGGCGACTCGCGACAGGAGCTTCAGCAGCTCGCGGATCTGGGGAGCGTTTCCAACGAAGTTCTCGCCCGGGCCGAGACGGGCCACGTCGCGGCGCAGGGCGGTGTTGCCGCGCTCGAGCGACTGCTTCTGCAGCGCCTTCTCGAGCACCACCTCGAGCTCATCGAGCTTGCAGGGCTTGGTGAGGAAATCGTGCGCGCCCTGCTTCAGCGCGCGGATCGCCTCCTGCACGGTGCCGTAGGCGGTCAGCATCACCACTTCGGTGGTGGAAGACGCCTCGCGGATTTCGGAAAGCAGGTCGAGACCGTTGCCGTCGGGCAATCGCACGTCGAGCAGCACCAGGTCGAACTGCTCGCGGGCCAGCAGCCGGCGCGCATCCTCGATCGTGCCCACCGCCTCCACCCGGTAGCCCGACCGCGACAACTCGCGGGCGGTGAGCTTGCGGAAGGTCTCTTCGTCGTCGACCAGGAGCAGGGACACCGGCTGCGGCATGGCGCCCTCCTCGGCCGGGCGGTCGAGCCCCTCAGCGGGATCCGAATCCTGCCGTTTCATGTGGTGTTTCCCTCCGTCGAGTCGAGCGGCAGTCGAAGTGTGAACCGGGCTCCTCGGCCAGGCACGTTCTCCACCCGGATCGTACCGCCGTTGCGGTGCACGATGGATTGCGTGACGAACAGACCGAGGCCGGTCCCCTGGCCCGCGGGTTTGGTGGTGAAGAACGGATCCCAGATGCGTTGAAGGTGCTCGGGCGGGATGCCCGGCCCGGTGTCCTCGACGCGCATCTCGGCAGTACGCCCGTCGAGGCGCGTGGAAACGCGGAGCACTCCTCCCGTGGGCATCGCCTGCACCGCGTTCATCATGAGATTGAGACACACGCCGCGAATGCCGGACTCCCGCGCCCACACGCGGGGGAGCCCGACTTCGAGCTCGGCACGCCATTCGATGCCCTGCTTGTTCATCTGGTGCCGCAACAAAGAGGCGGTGTCGAGTACGGCGCGATTGAAGTCCACCCAGATCGGCGCCACCGAATAGGGCTGGGCGAGAAGCACCAGCTTGTCGGTGGTCTCGCGGCAGCGCGTCACCTCGCGTTCGGCGAGCTGGACGATTTCCAGCGCCTCGGCCCGATCGGCATCCGTCGACATCCCGCGCTTGAGCAGCCGCTCGAGGCTCTCGACACTCGCCATCAGCGAAGCCAGCGGATTGTTGATCTCGTGGCCGACCCCTGCGGCCAGCATGCCGATCGACGCCAGTCGCTCGCTGTGAGAGAGCTGCGCCTCGAGCGCGGTCCGCTCGCTGATGTCGCGCCAGACCTCGACCACGTGGGTGGTCACTTCGTTCGCGTCGAGAATGGGATTGAACGTGATCTCCCAGCGGCGCGTGCCCCCGCCGGCGTCGGGCAGCACGCGGATTTCACGCTGCGGCGTGCGAAGATCGCGGGCCCGGCACGCCGGACACCGGCCGAGCTGGCCCGCGGCGGCCTCCGGGCACGCCACCGCGTCGTCGCACAGCAGGCCGACGACGTGTTCCCGCCCGGCGCCGAACACTTCGAGGTAGCGGCGATTCGCGGCCACCACGCGGCGGGCGCGATCCACCACCACGATCGCGTCGCTCAGCGAATCCATCACCGCCGGCAAATCGAGCGACGGCGGGAGGGGAAGCGTTCGGGCGGGATCCGGCCGCCGCGCGCTCGAATCGATCATGGCTCGCGCCCCAGCGCCTTCTGCAGCGCATTGCTCATCTGCCGGCCGGTATGCGGCTTGCCGAGGACATGAACGATGCCCAGCGCCTGGAGCTGGGCGGGATCGGCGAGCGCCGCCGTCCCCGAGACCAGCAGGATCGGAAGCTCGGGTCGGATCCGGCGAATCTCTCCGGCCAGCTGGATCCCCGACATGCGCGGCATGCTGTTGTCGGTCATCAGCAGGTCGAATGCGTCGGGCCGCGAACGGAAGTCGTCGAGCGCTTCGACGCTCGAGGTGTGGACGGTCGCCCGGTACTCGAAGGCCTCGAGCTGGCGCCGGAGCATGCTGGCGAGGTCGGGCTCGTCCTCGACCACCAGCACGTGCGGCCGGTGCTCGCCTGGCTCGAGGCCGGCGGAAGTCGCGGCCGCGCGCGCCTGTTCCTCGGCGCGCAGGTAGATGTCGACGCGGGTCCCGTCGCCGACGCGACTCGTGATCTCCAGGGCGCCGCCCAGACTCTGAACGATGCCGTGGATCACCGACAGGCCGAGACCCGTGCCCTTCCCGGCCGGCTTGGTGGTGAAGAAGGGTTCGAGCGCTCGCTCGATCACCTCCCGAGCCATCCCGACGCCGGTGTCGCGCACGCTCAGGCGGGCGTGAGGCCCCGCCTCGAGTGGCGGATGCGCGGTCGCGAACTCGGCGCTCGCCTCGAAGGGCGCGAGCGTCACTTCCAGCGTTCCGCCGCGTTCCATGGCCTGCGCCGAATTGGTGCACAGGTTCATCGTGATCTGATGAATCTGGGTTTCGTCGCAGCTCACCATCGGGGTGGCGGTCGACAGCGACTCGCGGATTTCGATCTCGCGCGGCAGCGAGGCGCGCAGCAGCTCGAGCGCTTCATGAACCGGCGGGCCGAGCCGCACCGGGGCTCGCGTCGCTTCGCGCGCGCGGCTGAACGCGAGGATCCGATCCACCAGCAGTCGGCCGCGGTCGGCGATCTTGAGGATCTGCTGGACGTCGGCGCGGCGCTCGTCGTCCCCGGATGTGCGGCGCTGGATCAGCTCGGCGTGGCCGAGGATCCCGTGCAGCAGATTGTTGAAGTCGTGCGCGATCCCGCCGGCAAGGGTTCCGATGGCCTCCATCTTCTGCGACTGGCGGAGCCGATTCTCGAAGGCACGGCGCGCGCTGATGTCCACCACCGTGCCGAGCACCAGCAGGCCCTGCTCGGTCTGGATCGGGTTGAGGCCGATCTCGACCGGCACTTCGGTGCCATCCTTGCGCAGTCCGTGCAGGTCCCGCCCCGCGCCCATCGGTCGCCTCGCCGGATCCTGGGCGTAGTGTTCGCGATAGCCGGCGTGGGGCGGCCGGAAGCGCGAGGGGATCAGGGTCTCGATCGGCCGGCCGAGCAGCTCGAGCCGGTCGTATCCGAACAGTCGCTCGATCTCGCGATTGACCAGCAGAATCGCGCCCTTGCCGTCCACCACCACCATGCCGGCGGGCGACAGGTCGAAGGCCAGCTCGAGCAGCTCTCGATGACTCGCGGACCCGCTCATCGTGTTGCCTCCGCGGCCGATCGAACACCAATGCGGGCGTCGAGGGCGATGCAGCCCCTGCCACGCTCCCGCACCAGAACGGGGTTGAGGTCGAGTTCCACGAGCTCCGGGAATTCTCCGGCCAGCTGGGAAAGTCGCAGGAGGATCTCTTCGATCGCCGGCCGGTCGGCCGGGGGACCGCCGCGGTAGCCCGCGAACAGCGGCGCTCCCTTGATGCCGCTCACCATTTCGGTCGCGTCCCGATCGGTGAGCGGATGCACGCGGAACATCACGTCCTTGAGCAGTTCGACCTGGACGCCGCCGAGTCCGAACATCAGCAGGGGTCCGAACGACGGATCGCGCGTCATGCCGACGATGCATTCGAGGCCCTCGCGGATCATGGGCTGAATGGTGACCCCCGCCATGTCGGCGAGCCGGCCCGCGGCACGCAGCCGTCCCGCGATCGCCTCGAAGGCGGCGCGCGCTTCGGCGACATCGCGCACGTCGAGCACCACGCCGCCGACGTCCGACTTGTGGGTGATGGTGGGCGAGGCGAGCTTCAGGGCGACCGGGAAACCGATGCGCTCGGCGGCGGCGGCCGCCTCGCCGGCGGTCGCGGCCGAGGCCTGCTCCGGCGTCGCGATCCGGCAGGCGGCGAGCAGGGTGCGGACCGAGTCGGGATCGAGCCAGCGCACCGCGCCCCCGCCGGCCGATGGGAGGGGGCCGCGGATCAGGCGGCCCAGCGCGGCATGGTCGAAGTCGTCGAACCGACGAACCACGCCCTCCGGAGTGTCCCGCCATTTCCCGTAGCGCACGGCGCGCGCCAGCGCGATGGCAGCGGACTCGGGGAACGCGTAGGACGGAATGTGGCCCTCCTGCAGCGAGCGGAGCCCCTCGGGAACGCCGTGCGAGCCCATGAAGCACGACAGCACCGGCTTGGGCGCGGCGCCGCGCGCCCGGGCGTCGGCCTTGGCGGCCTCGTTGCCGCGCACGATCGCCTGGGCCACGTCCAGCGGGCGTGTCACGATCGGCGGCACGTACAACACCAGCAACGCATCGACATTGGGGTCGTTCGCGACCAGCCGCACCGCCTTCTCGAACGACTGCGGCGTGGCCGAAGCGATCATGTCGACCGGATTCCGGGTGCTGGCCTCGACCGGCAGGAAGGCGCGAAGCGCGGCCACGGTCGAGTCCTCGAGCGTGACCACTTCGAGCCCGTGCGACTCGCAGGCGTCGGAGGCCATGATCCCGGGCCCGCCGGCGTTGGTCACGATGCCGACCCGAATTCCGTGCGGCACCGGCTGGTTGGCGAGCAGCATGGCGACGTCGAACAGCTCTTCCATGGTGTCGGTTCGCACCACGCCCGCCTGCGCGCACAGCGCGCTGACCGCGGTATCGGCGCCAGCCAGAGATCCGGTATGCGAGGAAGCGGCGCGAATGCCGGCCCGGGTCCGTCCGCTCTTCACGGCGACGATCGGCTTGGCGCGACCGACGCGCCGCGCGATCTCGAGGAAGCGACCCGGGTGCCCGAACGACTCGAGGTAGAGCAGGATGATGCGGGTGCCGGGATCCCGCTCCCAGAACTCGAGCAAATCGTTGCCCGAGACCTCGGCTTTGTTGCCGACGCTCGC
>DATKAB010000129.1 GCA_035498555.1 Candidatus Sulfotelmatobacter sp. | reverse complement strand
GACATCGTGCGCGATGCCGGAACACTCCGCTGCCACGGCGAGTTCTCGGACGGAATCGGCGCCGGGCTCTTCGATCTGGTGCTCGACTCGCGCTACGCCGATCAGCTCGAGAAGCGCGGGGTGGGGCGGCCGACGCGCGATCAGCAGGTGAGGCTGGCGCTCGCCGACGCCAGCTACGAGCTGCTCGACGTGCTCGCCGCGCAGAAATACCCGACGCCCGACGTGGATATGTTCCTCAAGATGACGCAGCACGGCGTGGATGTGGAATACATCCAGGGCATGGCGAAACTCGGCTACAAGTTCGGCACCGTGTCGGAGCTGATCAAGGCGCGCGACCATGGCGTGGATCCGGAGTTCGTGCGGCGCATGGCCGACGCCGGCTATTCGAAGCTCGACTTCGATGTGCTGCTCCGCGCGCGCGACCATGGGGCCGATCCCGAATACATCGGTGACATGGCCGAGCTGGGCTTCAAGAAGCTGCCGCTCGAGGATCTGATTCGCGCCCGCGACCACGGCGTGGACGCCGACTACGTCGAAGGCATGAATCGCGCGGGCTACCCGAACCTGTCGCTCGCCACGCTAATCCGCGCGCGCGACCACGGCGTGAGCCCCAACTACGCGAAGCGCATGAAGGAGAATCGCGCGGGCGTCACCATCGAAGAGGTGATCTCGATGCGCGACCGCGGCGTGCACGACTAGGCTTCATCGGCTCGCTCAGCCCGCCCTGGAAATCGGCTCGGGCGCCGTTTCGAGTCTCCTCCCTCCGCCGCCGCCGAACCACTGCAGCGCGGCGCGCACGCGCTCGTCGAGAGGCGCATTCGGGTTGGCGCTGCTGTTCGCGGCCGCTTCCCGCGCCTCGTCGGCTCGCAGGCCCAGTCGCCGCAGACAGCGCACCGCGTCGCCATCGAAGGGCGCTGGAGTCCTGGCCGGCGAGGGCCGGTCGGCCCTGGCCGCCTTGCGCTTCTCCTTCATGAATCCGGCTCCGAACACGCGCTCGGCCATGTGCCGGTTGTGCGCGCGGCAGAGCAGCCTGAGGTTGTCGGCCGTCGACTCGCCGCCCCGGGCGACCGGCACGACATGGTCGAACTCGAGCGGGCCCGTACAGTCGCAACGCCTGCCCGTGAGACTCACGAACGTGCAGCGGCCGCCATCCCGAAGCCAGACTTGGTGGCGCACCTGGACCGGAATGTGCCGGGGGTTGGCGCTGGCGCCGCGAGGGGTCGCCCGCCGCCTCGTGCCCGCCCCGAACTTGCGCCTCTCCAGCTCGGCCACGAGCGCGTTCAGGGACCGCTTGAAGATCCTCGACGGATCGCGCGACGGCTCGGCGTGGCCGAGCAGGGCCTGGGCGTAGCGCAGCAGTTGAATGGCCTCGTCGTCGAGGCGCACCTGGAGCGGATGGGTCTCGGGAGCCAGGCCGGCGAGGCCTGCTCCGCCCGGCTCGGGTGGCTTCGCGGCCGAACCCGGCTCCGATTCGGGTTCAACTGTCCTTAAGGACAGTGACGGGTCCGCCGCGCCGGTGCTGCCATCGGCCGGGGACCCGGCGGCTGGCGCGGTTCGGGTTCGTCGGGTGACGAGGCGTTCGAGTTCGGCCTCGGTCTTGAACGCCGCCTCTTTCAGGAACTCCCCAACGTTCTCCTCCGTAAGATGCGGGGCCAGCACCACCGCCCCGCTTCGGCTCAGCCGCCCGTCGGCGATGGCTTCGAGCAGCGCCGGGAACCGCCGGCCGGAGCGGGCCACTCGAATCCACTTGCAGGCCTGCTGATCGCACATCCGGAACTCGCCGATGCAGAAGGCATGCAGCGAGCCATAGGCGAGCGGCAGGTAGAGTTCGCGGGCGTCGATTTCGGCGAGCTGGGCGAGGAAGCGGGCGGTGGCGAGCCGGCGGCTACCAAACTCGTGCCGTGCCGACTGGAGCAGGTCGCCGTCGGCGAGATGCGAGAACGAGAAGCGATGCATGGCGCATTCCCGCGGGGGCGGGTGAAGCGGGGGCAACGCTCTCTTTCTACCATACGCGTTTTCGGCGCCTCAGGATCGACGCGGCGGGCACATCAGGAGGCGTCGCGAAAAACTTCGATCCGACGCGCATTTACGCGGCGCACGGGTATCCAGCGCACGCTGCGCGCTGATCGCGCAACGATTCACCAGGCAGGCCAGTGCGAACGCGAAAAGGCTGTCAAGGAGAATTTCGGTCCAGACCGGACACACGGGTAACAGATCAGATCGGGGACATTATTACGGCGGCTGATCGCGCGCGGTTCGGTGATTCGCTGACTCGAGTCTAACTGCGCACCGCCGCCGCCTCGGCGCTCATTTGGAACAGCGCCGTCCGCAGTTCGGCGACGCCCTTGCCGGAGCGCGCCGAGATCACGTGGCAGCCGGGGTACCGAGCGCGCAGGCCGGCCCCGGCCTCTTGGTCTCTCAGCGCGTCGCACTTGTTGAATACCAGAATCGTGGGGCGCGGCGTCTCGAGCAGCGACTCGAGCACTTCCTCGACCGCGCGCATCTGCCGCGCCACGTCCGCGTCGGCGGCATCCACCACGTGCAGCAGCACGTCGGCCTCTATGGCCTCGACCAGCGTCGAGTGGAACGACGCCACCAGGTGGTGCGGGAGCTTGCGGATGAACCCGACCGTGTCGGTGAGCAGCACCACCTGGCGCTCGGCGTTCACCATCTGGCGGGTGGTGGCGTCGAGCGTCGCGAACAGCCGATCCTCCACGAACACCGAAGCGCGCGTGAGCGCGTTGAACAGCGTGCTCTTGCCGGCGTTCGTGTAGCCGACCAGCGCGGCGCGGAATTCGCGGCGTCGCCGGCGGCGCTGGGTCTCGCGTTCGCGCTCGACCCCTTCGAGCGCCCGCTTGAGCCGCGCGATCTTCTCGCGCACCAGCCGGCGATCGGTCTCGAGCTGCGTTTCGCCGGGACCGCGCGTGCCGATGCCGCCGGCCTGACGTTCGAGATGCTTCCACATGCCGGTGAGGCGCGGCAGCATGTACTCGAGCTGCGCCAGCTCGACCTGCAGCCGCGATTCGCGGCTGCGCGCGCGGCGCGCGAAGATGTCCAGGATCAGTTCCGAGCGATCCACCACCTTGACGCCCAGCTCCTTCTCGAGATTGCGCACCTGCGGCGGCGAGAGGTCGTCGTTGAAGATCGCGAGATC
>DATKAB010000128.1 GCA_035498555.1 Candidatus Sulfotelmatobacter sp. | reverse complement strand
AGTGGGGTATGACGCCGCCGACCGTCAACGCCTACTACAACCCGACCGTCAACGAGATCGTGTTCCCGGCCGGCATCCTCCAGCCGCCGTACTTCGATCCCAAGGCCGACGAGGCGTTCAACTACGGCGCGATTGGCTCGGTGATCGGCCACGAGACCACGCACGGCTTCGACGACGAGGGCAGGCAGTTCGACGCCCAGGGCAATCTCAAGGACTGGTGGACCGCCGACGATGCCGCGAAGTTCAAGGACAAGGCGCAGAAGGTGGTGGATCAGTACAACTCGTATGTCGCGGTCGACACGCTGCACGTGAACGGGCGGCTCACGCTCGGCGAGAACATTGCCGACATCGGTGGCCTGACGATCGCGTTTCACGCCTGGCAGCGCTCGCTCAAGGGCAAGCCCGCTCCGGTGATTGATGGCTTCACCGGCGAGCAGCGCTTCTTCCTCGGCTACGCCTCGGAGTGGCGGCGCAAGCTGCGCCCCGAATCGATGCGCACCGCGGCGCTCACCGATCCCCACTCGCCGGCCGAATGGCGCGTGAACGGCGTGGTGTCGGACATACCCGAGTTCTACAAGGCGTTCGGCTGCAAGGAAGGGGACGCGCTGGTGAAGAACGACGCGCAGCGGCCGGACATCTGGTAGCTGCGCCGGGACCGAAATAGGCCGCAATCGTCGTGAAGAGGTCGAGGGCCCGCCTTGTGATTTCTAGCGTGAGAGCTGGAAGATCGCGAGGCGGGCCCGGGCTTTGGGCGTCGCGCCGAGGGCAATTCACGCGACGCCGCCCGCCTCGTTCGACGCTGCAATCCTCCCGGAGGTCGCCGATGAAACCTCGCGTGCTCGGAGTGTCCGCCGCACTTCTCATGTGTTGCGCAAGCCTGTTGCTGCCCGCCGCCGCCTGGTGCGCCGATTCGGTTCCCGGCATGGAGTACGTCGACAAGACCTGCAAGCCCTGCCAGGACTTCTTCCGCTATGCGAACGGCGCCTGGATGGACACGGTGAAGATCCCACCGGCGTACGTCGCGGTCGGCGCCGGGCGCGAGATCTACGATCGCAATCAGGTCGCGTTGAAGCGCGTGCTCGACAACGCCGCCGCGAAGGCCTCGATCGAGGAAGACCCCACGCTGCGCAAGCTCGGCGTGCTCTACGGGTCGATGATGGATTCCACGCGGCTCGATCGCGACGGGCTCAAGGGCATTCGGGAGGCGCTCGACAAGATCGACGCGATGAGGAGCAAGGCCGACTACACGCAGACGTTCGCCTGGGTGGCGTTGCGCGGGCAGGGACTGGGGCAGCTCGCGATCCCGGGGTTCGGCATTCCCTTCTACTTCAGCCCCGAGATCGACCCGAAGAACAGCTCGATGATGATCGGGCAGATTCAGCAGGGTGGGCTCGGGCTGCCGGATCGCGACTTCTACTTCAGGAAGGACGCCAAGTCGGACACCATTCGCCGCGAGTTCCAGGCGCACACCGGGCGGTTCCTGCAGCTGATGGGCGAGGATCCGGCGACCGCGAAGCGCCACGCTGCCGACATCATGAAGCTCGAGACGGCGCTGGCCGAGTCGTCGATGACGCTGGTGGCGCAGCGCGATCCGCACGCCGTCTATCACAAGATGACGGTGGCGCAGTTGTCCAAGCTCTGCCCGGGTCTCGACTGGCCCGGTTACTTCAAGGCGGTGGGCGTGCCGAGCCTGGCCGACCCGAACGCGAAGCTCGACGTCTCGATGCCGCACTTCCTGGTGGCGCTCAATCGCGAGATCAACAGCGTGCCACTCGACACCTGGAAGGCCTATCTCAAGGTGCGCTACGCCACCCGCGACGGCGCCTGGATCGGGAAGAAGTACTTCGACGAGATCTTCCACTTCAACACCCTGCTGACCGGCACCACCACGCCGCTGCCGCAGTGGAAGCGCGCCGCGACCAAGGCCGACGACGCGATGGGTGATGCGCTCGGCAAGGCCTACGTGGCGACCGAGTTCCCGCCGTCATCCAAGGCGCGGGTGATGGACATGGTCGACAACCTGCTGGCGGCGCTCAAGGACCGCATCGAGACGCGCCCGTGGATGAGCGACAGCACCAAGCAGCAGGCGATCGTGAAGCTGTCGGCGATCGTCAAGAAGATCGGCTATCCCGACAAGTGGAAGGACTATTCGGCGCTCGACATCGATCCCAAGGCGCCGACCATCGACAATCTCACCCGCTGCCAGAAGTTCGCGATGGAATACAAGATGAATCAGATCAACAAGCCGGTGGATCGCTCGGAATGGGGGATGACGCCTCCGACCGTCAACGCCTACTACGATCCGCTGGTCAATCAGATCTTCTTCCCGGCCGGGATCCTGCAGCCGCCGCAGTTCGATCCGAACGCGGATGACGCCACCAACTACGGCGCCATCGGCATGGTGATCGGGCACGAGATCACGCATGGCTTCGACGATCAGGGGCGGCAGTACGACGCCAAGGGCAATCTGCGCAACTGGTGGACCGAGGACGACGCGGCCAAGTTCAAGGCCGCGGCGCAGAAGGTCGTGGATCAGTTCAATGGCTACGTGGCGGTGGATTCGTTGCACGTGAACGGTCAGCTGACGCTGGGCGAGAACCTGGCCGACTTTGGCGGGCTCACGATCGCCTATCACGCCTGGCAGCGGTCTCTGCACGGGAAGCCGGCGCCGGTGATCGACGGCTACACCGGCGAGCAGCGCTTCTTCCTCGGCTACGCCCACGCCTGGCGGTCGAAGATCCGGCCCGAGCTGCTGCGCACCATCGTGCTCACCAATCCGCACTCGCCGGCCGAATGGCGCGTGAAGGGGCCACTCTCGAACATGCCGGAGTTCCGCGCCGCGTTCCATTGCCAGGCCGGCGACCCGATGGTGACGGCAGACAGCAAGCGCCCGGAGATCTGGTAGGGAGGAGCAGGCGGGGAGCTCCGGGAGGCGCTCCCCGCCGGCCTCACGCCCCTCGCAGCCGCCGCGCGGCCTCGACCATCGCGGCGAGCTTGCGCTCGGCGGTCTCGGCGTCATTGATCGGCCGCGCCGAGAACGTGCCGAAGCCACAGTCGGGATTGAGGAACACGCGCTCGCGCGGCACCACCTGTAGCGCGGCCTCGACGCGGGCCACGATCTGCTCGGGCGCTTCGACGTCTTCCGAGCGCGGATTCACCACGCCGAGCCCCAGCTCCTTATCTCCCGGCGAGATCACCTCGCCCGCGCGCGGTGTCGCGTATTCGAGCACCAATTGCGTCACCGGCACCTGCGCGAGCCAGGGCGCGAGCGGCGCGTAGCGGCCGCGCAGCAGCGTCCGTTCGTCGCGGCTCCAGTTGCCGCGGCAGACGTGGAGCCCGGTGCGCACCCCGGCCGCCGACGCCAGCACTTCGCCCAGCATCTCGACCGCCCAGCGCAGCTCATCGCTCGGATCGCCGCGAGCCGCCAGCGACGCACACATGAAGGTGCGCGTCTGCCCTTGCGAGAACACCAGCTCGGTGAGCACCGGCTCGTCGAGCTGGATGAAGTCGGCGCCGGCCGCCGCCAGCCGTGCGACTTCCTCGCGCAGAATGGCGACCACGTCGCGCCCCAGCGCCTCCTTGCTGTCATACGCCTCGCGGCTCAGCTCGGGCACCCACATCGCGCGCGTCAGCAGATAGGCACCGGGCAGCGTGACCTTGATCGGTCGCCCGGTGTGGCGCCGCAGCCGCTCGAGATCCGGCAACACCAGCGGCTCGCGCGCGCGAACGCGGCCGACGCAGGTGGGATTGCGAATCGAGAACGCGGGCACGTCGAGCGTGTCGAGCAGCCGGCTGAAGCCCTCCTTGTCCTCGACGTGCTCGAGCATCTCGGCGAGCGTCATCAACCGCACGCCGTCCAGCTTGTCGGCGACAAACGAATAGAAATTGTCGCGCGCCTGTTCGCCGTCCGTCACCAGATCGACGCCCGCCCGATGCTGCGCCTCGACCGCCTCGCGCACCGCGTTGTCCACCGCCCGTTCGTGCCGCTCGGGCGAGATCTCGCCCGAGCGGAGCGCGCGCCACGACGCGAGCACGACCCCCGGCCGCGGCCAGCTGCCCACGGTCGTCACCGGGAAGAGCGGCAGCGCGCTCATCGCATCGCGGGCTCGAAGAACGCCTGTTCTCTCACCGCCGCCTCGAGCGCCGTGTAGCCGGTGACGCGGCCCGGAAGCCACTGCTTGAGGCCTTCCAGGTCCATCATCTCGCGGTGCGCGGGGTTCGCGTAGTCCATCGACAGCAGCACGCGCGTCCATGGCTCGGCGCGCGCCGGCGCGAACTTCTCGGTCGTGGTGAAATTGCAGTGGTCGAACGGCGCGGTGGCGTCGAGAATCTGCACCCGCCCGGGATCGGCCGTTCCGTCGCGAGACCAGAGCCGCCAGTTGAGGTCGAGCACCGCCGCCGCGTCGGCCTTGCCCGCCAGCAGATCCTGCAGCGCGTCGCGCTCCCCGCCGACGTGGTCGCCGTGCTTGCCGACCAGCACGTCGTGGCGCAGCACCTCGAAGTCACGCCCGGCCACCAGACCGTGCGCATGCAGGTGGTGCAGCGGCAGCAGCGTCGCCTGCGGGGAGTCGCTCGCGCCGGTGGCGAGCCTGCGGCCCTGCAGGTCGCGGATCGAGCGCACCGGCCCGGCCGCGCGCACCAGCAGGTGCGTCACGCGATCGCGGTCGGTGTCGCGCATGGCCAGCGCGCGGCACGACCCGCCCGCGCGCCGCTGCGCATCCACCCAGGCGAGCGGCGAATTCCACGCGATGTCGATGTGACCGGCGAGCAATGCGTCCACCAGCATCGTGTAGTTGGTGTAGTAGACGCAGTCGATCGGGCAGCGCTGCTCGGCGAAGAAGCGGGCGATGATGTCCCAGATCACGGTGACTTTGGGATCGTAGACCACGGCGCCGACGAGAATGGGTCGCACGGACGAACCTCCCGATTCAGAGAACGCGTTTGAGGGTGATGTCGATCGAGACGCCGGGCGTGAGGCTCGCGAGCACCGGCGCCCGCTCGCAAACCCGCTGCCAGAGCGACTGGAGTTCGGCCTCGCCGATCGACGAAGCGACGTACAGCGAGCCGCGGATCGAGCGCAGCCGCGCGCTGCCTTCCTCGCCCATCACGCCCGCGATCACCAGCGGATGCTCGAGAAACGCCTCGAGGCGCAGTTCGACGTCGTCGAGCGCGAGGCTCGCGCGCCGGGATTCCTCGCCGAGCCCGCTCACCAGATCGGTCGCGAGAGCCGCGAGCAGGTAGTCGAGCGCCGACGGGTGCGACGCCGCGCTGTCCCAGCTGGCGCGGCCGAGGCCGGCCAGCGTCAGGTGGCGCGCGTGAAGGCGCACGCTCCGCTCGGGACCGTTGCGGGCGCGCAGCCGGGCGTCGGGTTCGGGCGAGGTGGAGTCGGACACGTTCAGAACAGCGGCAGGCCGGTGAGCACGCGACCGGTGAACTCGAGCAGGTGGTCGGTGGTCGGCGACATCACCCAGCCGGCGCGCGCGTCGCGAAACACGCGCTCGACGCCGAGCTGGCGCGAGAATGCTGCGCCGCCACAGGCCTTCATGGCCAGATCGGTCACGTGCGTCGCCGCTTCGAGCGCCGCGAGTCGCGACTGGAGCACGAACAGCGGCGCCGCCGGCGAGCCGGCGTCGAGATGATCGAGCGTGTGGCCGAGCAGCGCGCGCGACTGCCCGGTGCGCAACGACATCTCGGCGAGCCGGGCGCGCAGATTGGGCAGGTCGCGGAGCTGGGTCCCGGTGGTCTCGAAGCCCGCCGAACCGAGGTGGCGCGTGGTGGCGTCCACCGCCGCGCGGCACAGACCGTTGGCGATCGCCGCGGTGCCGATCGCGAACCAAGGGAGCACCACCGTGAGCATGGTGGTGGCGCCCTCGCCCTGCGCGCTGATGAGATCGCCCGGCGTGACCGCGACGCGCTCGAAGCGCATCGGCGCCGAATCGTTGCCGCGCAGGCCCAGCCCGTCGAAGCCGTTGGGGATCGCGATACCCTTCGCGCCCTTCCGCACCAGATAGATGGTCGACTCCATGGGTGCCTTTGCCGCCGGTGCGAGCACGCTCGAGACGAACGAGTCGGCCTCGTGCGCCGAGGTCACCCACGACTTGTCGGCGGTGGTCTCGAAGCCCGTGCCGTTGGGGGAGAGCCGCGAGACCGGCGTCCAGAACAGCGAGCGCGAGCCGCGCTCCGAGAACGCCAGCGTGGTGAGATGCCGGCCGGCGGCGATGTCGGCGAGCAGCGTGTCGCGGCCCGACAACGATGCGCCCGAGGCGATGGCCTGCGCCGCCACCACGTGCATGTTGTAGATCATCGCGGTCGAGCCGCAGGCGGTGGCCAGTTCCTCGACGACCGCCGCGAAGGCGCGCATGCCGGCGCCGGCCCCACCCATTTCGCGAGCGACGCACAGCCCGTTGAGCCCGGTCTTGGCGAGCGCCGCCATGCCCTCGCGCGGGAAACGCGCCGAACGGTCGACGTCGGCGGCGTTCGGCGCGAGCACGTCGCGGGCGAGGGTGGTGGCTGAATTGAGCAGCGTGGAATCGGACTCCGAAAGTCGGTACGGGTGCACCATACGAATAGCCTCCCGGACAGCGCCGGTGCGCTGTCCGCGAACAGGTGATCGCGACGCCGGCCGGTCAGGCCGCGCGGCGAAACGATTGGAATGGGGTTAGAGACGCTCGCGAAGGAGTTGCGGCGGACGAGCCGCAGCGGCCAGCGTCAGCGAGGGGTGGGACCCGCCACCCGAGCGGTGGGGGTTCAACCAAATCCGGAGGCGTAAAGGAATTTCGCGGAGAGAGTCACGCGCACGCGCGGAGCTTCGCATAGGGCCCGGCGCGGCGCAATCGCGGGGCGCGGGCAAGCGGCGCTGGGCGCGGCGAAGCCGCAGAGGCGGCGCCGAAGTGGTGGACCGATTTCGACTCCCGGCTACTCCCCGATCGGCTGATAGATCAGCGACGGCGCATCGCGCAGGCCGGCGACCGGGCGCAGGCCCTCGGTGATCACACCGAGGCTGTCCACCAGCCTGTAATGCGGCGCGAGCGACTGCCACATGGGCAGTGACACGTCGCCGGTGCGCTCGAGCGGCAGATCGAGGACCAGCCACGGCCGATTGGGCCCGTGGCGAAGCCCGTCGAACATCCGATCGAGCAGCTGAGGATCGGTGCGCAACAGGCGATTGCCGTGCGCGCGCACGATATCGTCGAGCGCCAGCAGATGGAACGACGTCTTGCCGAGCGCCTCCCAGGTGTAGAAGCCGTGATAGGGCATCAGCACCGGGCCGGGAATCGCCTTGAGCCGTGCGTAGAACGCAGCGCGCGTTTCCTCTGCGTGCGGCGGCGGCAGATAGCGCCGCGCCGAGTACGCCACCGCGGGGTACTGCAGCACCAGCAACAGCGCGGCGATCGCCGTGACCGCGCGCTCGGTCGTGGCACTCGCGCTCGTTCCGCCCGCGAACGCCGCGCGCAGGATGCGCTGCGCGGCGATCGGGGCGAGCAGCGCCAGCGACACCACCACCGGCATCAGCGTGTGCCGATAAGCGTACGGGTCGAGCGTGGCGAGCAGGCCGGCGGCGAGTCCGCCACCCCACGCGGACCACGCCAGCAGCACGCGCCGATCGCCCTCACGCCACGCCGGCACGATCGCCAGCACCGCCGGCACCGAACAAACGCCCCAGGTGCCGAACACGTCCTTGCCGATGTAGTTCTGGATCCGCACGAAGCTGAGCGTCGACCAGTGCGAGGGCACGTCGTAGGTGTAGAACGGGAACCACTTGCCGAACCACAGCGTCATCAGCGCGTAGCCTCCGCCCGCTGCCGCAGCCAGCGCCACGGCAAACGGAACCAATCGCCGTCGATCGAAGAACAACAGATAGGGCAGCGCCATCAGTCCAAACAGCAGCCCGTGCTGCTTGGACAGGAACGACGCGCCGATCAGCACGCCGGCGAGAATCGCGCCGGCCGCGCCCCTGGTTTCGCGGAGCGCCAGCATCCCGGCGATCGCAAACATCATGAACTGCGCGTTCGGCCCCACCAGGTCGTAGCAGCCGGCGGCGAATCCGAAACCGCCGATCATGATTCCGGCGCCCGCGATCGCCAGCACCAGGCTTCTGGTGTCGAGCCACACGTAGCGTGCGATCGCCGCGGCGAGAACCAGCGTCTCGATCACCGACACCAGGCGCGGCACCCACAGGAACGGGCCAAAGATCTTGACCAGGGGCGCCACCACGATGAAGAAGCCCGGCATGTAGGCGAGCGGGATGAAGTCGAGCACCGGCGGTCCGAACAGCGGCTGGCCGTGGGCGAGACGCACGATGCTGTCCATCAGCATGCCCTCGACGTTCCCGAGCTCGAGCGGATGCCGGTAGCGATGAATGGCGAGATTGATCCAGGTGAGGATCGCGAGCAGATGAACGAGCCCGGCGGCGATCAGGATCGGCCACGGCCACCAGGAGAGTGGGCCGCCGGCGCGGGACGCGCTGGGCGCGGGCGCGGCGCTCGAAGAGCTCGAAGCGCTCACGGGCGAGCGGGCGCGGCGGTCATGGCCGGCGCGACGCGCTCGAACCAGGTGCCGTAGGTGTCGGTGCGCATCATGCGATAACGCTGATCGAGCATGGCGAGGAAGTTATCGGACCGCGGGCGCTCGGACTGGAGCAGCCCCGATTCGGTCGGCTCGATGAAGATGTAGGGCGTGCTCGTCGCATCGAGGTGCGACACCGCGTCGTTCCAATCGTCGGTCGTGTAGTACTCGGTGAGAATGCCGCCGGTGCGCGGCACCGATTGCCGCCGGCCCGACAGCCAATAGACCAGAGGATTCCCGACCACGAAGATCGGGCCGGGTCGCGCCGAAGCCTCGCGCAGGAACGCGCCCTCGTTCTCGAAGCGGAAGTAGGCACTGCCGCGGCTCGCGCGCAGCAGATGGCGATGGCGCAGCGCCGGCGTGCGCACGAATTGATCTTTCGCCAGCGCCGCGCCCTTGGTGAACACCGAGGCGAGCGGATTGACGAACACCAGCGCGACCGCGAGCGCCAGCAGTATCCGCCGCTCGGCGGGCGAGTTGGGCGGGCGGAGCTCGCGCAGCGGGCGGGCGACCGCGTCCAGACCTTGCGCGGCGAGCAGTCCGAGCGGCAGCAGGAACAGCCACAGGTGGTATTCCCAGCCCGAGAAGCGCTGGATCAGGATCAGTGGGAAGCAGGCCACGATCCACACCAGCATCTGGGTCGTCAGCAGCGAACGCTTGCCACGCCAGCCGGTCCAGGCGCCGATCAGCGCCGGCGCGAGCAGCGAGCTCCAGCGCTCGAAGAACCAGCCGAAGCTCTCTTTCAGACTCTTGAGTGGAAAGCCATGGATCATCGGCGCGATCCGCTTCGGGAACTCGACCCACGCCGCCCACGCCTCGCGCATCACGCCGTGCGCCTGGAGCGCGAGCACCATGGCGGCGAGCGGAATGACGAATCCGAGCGCCAGCCCGGCCTTGCCGAGCAGCACGTCGCGCAGGCGGCCCGGGCGCGGGTCGCGCCAGCGCGACAACAGCGCCATCGCCCAGCAGATCGCAGGCAGCACCACCAGCAGCAGCTTGAAGGTTCCGACCACGCCGTTGGCAAAGCCGGCGATCACCCAGAGCGGGAACGCGCCGGACCCGCCGGCCGCGGATTTGCCGCGCCGCGCGGCCTCGTTCGCGAACCACACCGAGACGAAGAACGGAAACACCACCAGACCTTCGGGCTGCGTCTGGTGCCAGTCCTCGGTCACCGCCCAGTAGAAGCCGACGATCAGCAGCGTCGCGACCGCGGCGCCCCAGCGATTGTCGAACCACCGGCGGAGCGACGTGAGCAGCAGCGCCGCGAAGGCGGTGAACCAGATCAGCTCGAGGGCGTGAACGCCCTCTTCCGAAAGCCCGAACAGCCGGATGCCCAGCTCGTAGAACCAGAAGATGCCGGGCTGCTTGGTGTCCCAATAGTCGCGATAGAGCAGCCCGCCGTGCAGCAGGCGCTCGCCGCCCATCGCGAAGATCGCCTGATCCCAGGTGAACGGCGCCCACAGGTTGAGCGCGCCGAGCGCGACGCAGATCGCGAGCACGGTCCACTCGAGCGAGGTCCAGTCGAGC